>JBHLOP010000124.1:0-6017 GCA_048940375.1 Promethearchaeota archaeon
ACCCTGGGGTGCTCCACTAGCCCCCTGCTCTGTCGTCGGTGGTTAAAAGTTCTGAGGGGTAGGAACGGTGCTGCCGATGTAAAAAGCCTTTACAACAACCTCGAAGTGGACCTACTCCCTTGGTGTTGGGAGCGACGGGACTTGAGAGTACCCGTTAGTAAAACACCACCCGAGGTTGGGTACACCAACCCCTGTCCTCGCAGAAAGGGTTGTGTGAGCAACACCCGACCTCAATTCCTCTCCGCCCTTAAGGGCTGGAGTCTCCTTGAGGTAATCAAATGAAGCAATTTATAATTGTTAATCCTAAGGATAATGTCATAACGGCTGTTTCTAATATTTCAGAAGGAACTACGATTTCTGTAAACGATCGAACGATTAAAACAAAGCAAGTAATCGCCTTTGGACACAAAATCGCTATTGATGATATCAAGAAAGGAGAAGACGTAATAAAGTACGGAGAATCCATAGGTATAGCGAAAGATGATATCGCTCAAGGTGAATGGGTGCACACTCATAATGTTGAAGAAACATATCGGCCTCCAGAGTAAAAAAAGGAAAGGGAAAAATGTTTCTAAATAAAGAAGAAGAGCATATGTTTGATGGAGAGTACGGAGCTGGCGTAGAAAAGGCTATGAAGATATTGGTAAAATTCGGTGATGCCTTTGATGCAGAAAGAATGGTGAACGTCACAAGCGTACATAATATGCCTCTTGAGCCTTACAAGTTATTGTTTGAAATGACGGAAGGTGCACAACCAAATTTTAACGCTCTGACAACAATTCATACCTTTATGTCAGCATTTGATCCACGTTGCTGGAAGGAAATGGGTATTCCTAAAACATTTGCTGAAAAGGAGTTAGAAATTTTCAATAAGAGGTTTGGGATCTACAAAAAAATGCAGTGGTTACAAACATTCACATGTGTTCCCTACCTCGTTGGTAATCTTCCCAAAAAGGGAGATATATGCAGTTGGATTGGCTCAGGCCTTCAAATTTTTTGTAATTCACTTCTTGGGGCAAGAACTAACAGAGAAGGTACAACTAATACCTTAGCAAGTGCAATCACAGGTAAAACCCCTTTAACTGGATTATTAGAAACCCAAAATAGATATGGAGAAATTTTGGTAGAACCAACGGGTCTTGATTTCAAGAATTTCTCTAATGAAGATTTTGGAGCATTTGGCTACCATATCGGTGCGCTAGCACGAAATCAGAACGTTGTTATTAATGGGATGCCTAATCTTTCAACTGAACAATGTAAATTCCTTTTCACCCCTCAACCAGTTTCTGGGGCAATTGGACTGTGTCATGTTGTTGGAGTCACACCTGAAGCTCCAACGGTCGATCAAGCGCTTGGAAACAACATCCCTGAAGAAAAAATAACCGTTGATAAAAAGTGCATAGAAGAAGCGTGGGAAACGTACAGTACCGCTCGTAGTGACAACGTTGATTTGGTAATTTTTGGATGCCCACACTGCTCGATCTCTGAGATCAGAGTTATTACAACATTGTTACAAAGCAATAAAACAGCTAAAGATACGCGATTATGGTTAGCTACAGCAGACCAAATGAAGTTATTAGCCACACGTATGGGATACACCGACATTATAGAAAATGCTGGCGGTGTTTTTTCAAGCTCTTGCATGGCATCGATTCCAGAAGCACCTTTTCCAGACGATATTGAAGTGATTGCAACGAATTCAATAAAGGCTGCTCATTATATCACGAGACTAACTAAAGGAAAGATAGATGTGTTGTACGGAACCATGAAAGACTGTGTTGCTTCAGCAATAAGGGGAAAGTGGGTGCATTCTGAATGATATTAACGGGTCATATAATCAATAAAGGAAAAGCAGAAGGTTATGCAATCGTTATAAACACACCATTTAGTTTTATCGGAGATTTTGAACCAACTACAGGAAAACTTTTAATGAGCGAAAAAATGGGTAAAAATGTGAAGGGGAAGGTTCTGGTGTGTCCTACAGGAAAAGGTGGAACACTCGGGCCATACGTTGCTTACGACGCTATGATTCGTGGAACTGCACCTGCTGCGATATTATGCGAAAAAGCAGATCCCATTTTGGCTCTTAGTGCCATTACCATCGACATTCCAATGATTGATAACTTTGATAAGAATCTACTAAAAGAATGTTGCACAGATGATTACATTAAGGTTAACGGCGATGAGGGAATCGTTGAAATAATCAAAAAATGAGACTTATGCCCAAAAATTCATTCTTTTTGAAGCACTTCGTCCATGGCTCCAGAACGATAGCCAAGGAGATCAAGCGTCACATATTTGTAGCCTAAATTCTTTAACTGCTTCGATAAGCCATCCATTTTATCAAAATCAAAGAATTTATCGCGTTCTGCAGAGCCTACTTCTATTCTGGCAATTTTCCCGTTTTCATGCTCACGTACTCTTACCTGTTTAATCCTAAGCTCATTACGGATATAAATTTCAGCTTGTGCTATTCGTTTAAATCTTTCTTCAGTAAGTGTTTCCCCGTAAGGAACCCTACTCGCCAAACATGCCATCGCAGGTTTTTCAGCAGATGGTAATTTTAATAATTTTGCAAGCACTCTAATTTCCTTTTTGCTTAGACAGCGTTCTGCTAATGGAGACCAAACTTTTAATTCTCTTGCGGCACGTATTCCAGGACGATGTTCATCAAAATCCTCAATATTTGTACCGTCAGCTACAGCAGCGTATCCTCCCTTTTTTGCGAATTCAATTAAATCACTAAATCTCAGTTTTTTGCAATGATAGCAACGATCTGGAGGATTTTGTAACATTGCCGAATATTCAAGTTCATTTAATGGGACAATAATGTGTTTTATACCTATCTGCTGGGCGACCTCTTTTGCAGTTTGAACCTCGTCTGGAAACATCATCGGAGAATCGACAGTAACTGCAACCGATCTATCACCTAGCGCCTGATATGCCAGGGCTGCAACTACGCTACTATCCACACCTCCAGAAAACGCAACAACAACGCTGCCTTTTTTCTTGAAATCTTCTAGTAATGTTTCCATTAATTTATTAGGATCTTCTAATTGTGTGTTCATCTATGTTAACCTCATTATTGTTATTTGCTATCATCTCTTCTAACCCGAATCGCTCCCTCAGGGCATGCTTCTGAGCAGATTCGACAATCTTTTTCCTCTCCCTCAAGGCAATTTTTTATGTTTTTTTCATTCAACTCACAATTACCAACAAACAGTATAGCTCCAACAGGACAGACATTCTTACACAACTCACAACTCCACCCTGACCCATCAAAGCGTTTACATGTTTCAATTCTTCCTTCAGAAATGCCGCTCTTCCCATTATGTATTTTATAGATCGGCTTCTCTCCAAAATCTTCAACAGGACAAATAGTTATGCAATTTCCACAACCTAGGCATATTTCTTTATCAACTTCAATTCCCTGCAGTTTTACTAAATAAATTTCACTCGGACAAGCTTGTACACAAACCCGACATAAGTTACACTTTTCTTGATCTACGATGATTGAAACCAATTTAAAGACTCCAATAACTTTTACCATGTTGCTTCTTTAAATTTACGAAAAACCTTTTGAATAGGTTCGCCTAAGACTTCAATTTTTTGAAGGGCTGTTGTTCCAAAGCCATTTTGTGCCGCATATTTAATGTGTTTTATCTTATCTGCATCGAATCCCATAATCGTGGATGCAATTGTGTCTACAGATGCTAAATCTTTTCCTGCGATTATCATATTCATGCGTACGGGATCTCCTGCGGTGGGTCCAAGTCCCTCCATTCCAACGATCGCGTCCACAACCGCAAAATCCGGTCTAATAAGCTTATTCAGATCAACAATCGCCTCATGCACCCCCACTCGATGAGACGCGTACTTTTCGTTTTGATACATGCAACCTTTAAGGTTTTTTAAACTCAATGTAACAGTGCACGCATCATGGGTTTTCATTACCGGAACGCTAATAAATTTATCACAATCTAAAGCAGGTTTAGCGATTTTTACTTCGTTAAGGGCTAATGCTCCTTTTATAGAAGAAATTACAGGCGCATCAGCATTAAAATCAATAATATCGACACCTTTTCCCTTCATAAGGAGCCTATACTTTGTCCTATAGAAAACTTCTTCCGTATCGTAACCAACAATCGGGCTTTCGCCAACGAGTGGTATACCATCAGCATTCTTTACTAAATCGATTAATTTCAGAACAACTCGCGGATTAGTAGTAGCTCCTGACTGGTTGGATTTTGGGCAGCAAAGATTGGGTTTGATTAAAACATGGTCACCCTTATCGATTATATCCTCAAGACCTCCAGCAAGATTTACTGCTCTATCAACCATGTCTTCGATGTTTCCATCTTTCAACACTGATACGACGTCCAAAAAAAGCCCTCCAACTATTCATATCCCTGTTTTTTAAAAAAGAATCTGTTGAAGGCAACTTCAACTTTGCCTATCATAGTTAGATATTTTGAGGTTTATGAACTGATTGCATAAATACATAATGAAAAAGTTTAAATATGCATAATGCTCTAGAGGAATAAAAAATCATATAATAATATCTTTATGGTAATAATAGTTTCTGTCAGGAGGTCAGTAAGCGTGGATGAACACTGGTGGTGGTGGAAAAACGGAAAGTGACTCATTTAGAGAATAGAAAATCTAATTTAATGCTTTTTTGCTATTGAAATCGTTGTTTCTTTAATTTCCTAATAGGAAAATTTAGATTAAGATTCCTTTAATTTTGAGTTTAATCTTAATAATAAATTTCTAAGTTTTTGTTGTGCTTTTCCGATTTTTTCCATTTTTATAATATCAATCGGGATGTCGATTAAGGTAGATATGCCGCTAATCGCTTCAAAATAGTCTTTTCCAAGCATCACAAAGATTTTCCTATAATTCTCTCCATTCGCAATAATTAATTTCAATTTAGATAAAACCCTATCTTTAAGTTCGTATGCTTTTTGTTTTGTCATGCGTTCCTCATAATAAGAAATCTCGTCTGTCGCTCTTAAAAGACCATATTTTGCAGAAATTATAAGTACATCAACATTCTGTCCTAATCCTTCTCTAAATGCTTTTCGTAAAGTCAGAAAAATCTTGCCATCATATCCTTTTATTGCAGGGAGTTTTTCTTCCTCATTGTTTCTCAGTTGACTATTCTTTGTTTTCGAACATGAAATAATCAACAGATGTCTCCCAGATAATGCCACAAAAATACACACCCTTTTTAGATGCCGATGTATATCACGTTTTTAATTATTAATTAATTTTGTCGAGATATTATATAAAAAGATGAATTATGTCGTTATGTAATATTGGGGTATTACTTTTGTCGGCATCCTTATTTATGAAGTGGATCATCAAACATTAACTTAGAATCTAGCATTTCCGAACGATAAAAAAAAATTACGATTGAATTAATGGCTATTTTGCTAAATAATAATCGAAAAAAAGTGTAAATATTATTTCATTTTTTTTAATTCAGTAATATGGTCTTTATTACCCTTAGAAAGGAATGCACTAATAAGAGGTAACATGTGAGTATATCTTGAGTGAACATTCCTGTATGTATCACTTATTTCTCAGGTAGTATAATTGATTACAGCGGCTCATAGGATTATTATGCAATTATGAACGACAGATTCTTGACGTAAAATAAAATAAGCAGAAAAAGTCAATAATTGATAAATCAAGAAAATTAACTCCTTTAAAACTATGAGGAGTTTATAGTAAAATTCAATAGATATTCACTAATCTGATTTGGGGAATGAGATGAATTCTTCACAGATTCGCAAATATGTTGAATCTGACATTAGACTAGAAAAACTTGATTACCTTCAACCTCATGAAAAAACGGCTTTTAAAGCAGTTGATCAATTAGCGCAAGAAATAGAAAAGGATGGTTTTCAGAAAGATCCTATTATTGTAGAAAAGAATAGTATGGTTGTTTTAGATGGAATGCACCGCCTTGCGGCCCTGAAAAAACTTTCGTGTAAAACCGCTCTTTGCTATTT
>JBHLOP010000003.1:0-14502 GCA_048940375.1 Promethearchaeota archaeon
GGCCAACAGTAAAGGTAAGAATCTCCTCCATATCGAACTATATCTGCGTCTGGTGAGGCAATAATTGAACCTGTTTTGTGATCAGACATTAGAGCTGTGATTATAGCCGAAATATTAAAAAGTTTCTTAAGTCGTTCGTCAGTTACATTTTCGGCATTAACTGAATCTCTTGCATTCTTTAACCATCGATTCCAAAAGACGAATGTCTCATCATATAATTTATCAATTGTTTTATAGTGCACAACTTTTCTAGTATTGTTCGCCTTATGATATCCTTGTCCGGCACAAAAGAACAATGAGACCCGCGAAAATGGATTTTTTTGTGGATCCAAGTTCACATTAATACCTATTGCTGAATCTACTGGTCCATGCGAGGCAGGGCAGCCTGATAAATTTCCATCTTCAGCGTCAACAAAAGTTCCACGCAAATCCTTAAAATCGGCACGACCACATGCCAGTTGTGTAAAGTGCGGGATACTTCCGATTAGAACATAATTTGAAAGTTCGTAATGTACGATACTTTTAATCTTTTCATCATAAACTGCTGAATCAGGAATCGCCATACCTGTAAAATGTATATCATGATAACTGAATAGTTTAATATCCCGTTGGTTAGGGCTCTCAATGATAATATCTCGTACAAAAATCGGGAGATAAGGATATACAAAATCTCTTATCGTTAAGCTAATATCATGGTTATTAATGGCATGAGTTACTCCAATCTGAGAATCATCTACATAAGACTGAGAAACCCTCCAAATGTGAGAATCTTTAAGCCAATTTATGCCATATGAATTCTCATAAATCCCGAGAAAGATTTTGTCGACTAGTTGATATAAACCTACATATGGGAAGTACATTTCAGTAATGTCGCCTTTTTCATTTATGACAACTGTCAATAGTGAATTGCCTAGCACGAGTGTTTTCATTTTTAATCATCCTCGTCTTCACTTCGATTCTGAGTAGGCACCGTATTCATTATTCATATTTTTTATGAATCTAATCCGGTAAATTAAAGAAAAGAAGTATTCTCAAACGCCAAATAAATTTAAAAAGAAAATGTAAAAAATCAAGAAATTGAGTTAACAAAAATTTCATGTCGGAAAGGCAGATACGACAAGACTCCGAAATGTGTCGCCTAATATTGTTGCTTCTTTTCGAATTCGTCGCCATACATCAGTCAATAATGATTGCCGTACGCAGGAACTAGTCTGTTCTAAGAACAAAGTTAAAGCATCAGCTAACTCGGTTAAGGCGTGATTGAATGCTTCTTCACCTAACTTCCGTGATCGCAAGTGACGCTCGATAAAAACAGCTGTATCTGTGATCAAGATATACAAATCGTTCACTCGGCCAGCATAATCATCCTTTTTGGCCTCACCAAAGTCGATAACCACCCAATTATCTTGCTTTGTTCGTAGGATATGCTCACCCTTTAGATCAAAATGATTAAATTCTAGATCCCATATCGCCGCAATTAAGTCTGCTATTTCTTGAAAGGATTTAGAACTGATTTTTTCTTCTCCGATACATAATTTGAGCATATACTTCTCAAACGTATACTTAGAACGTATATAGTCCATCCAGAACACAGATTTTGGTTTCGCACTACGCAAAATTTCTTCATCTTCTGCAGCAGTAGGTAGTGATAGACCTCTTGGCTCAGGTACAGGGAAGCCGCTTTCATACAATTTTGTTTGGACTGAGCGTTCTCGAATGCCAGAATCTGGATTTAAAACCTTCCCAACAACATTTTCTTTTACGAGATCTAAACCGCCGCCACCCATTTCAATTGAGGAAATGGGTAGACCTTCAGTTAAAAATTCTATGAGGTAGACTTTATTCCGAGACCAATGTTCATAGAGGTCAGGATAATATCCATAGACTTCCGTTACTGAGACGATTTCCTCGTTATTTACCAGTTTTGGATGCCAACGCAGATACTTTTCAACCTCTTTAGGATCGACAAGGTTCAACGGTGGAAATTCACCAAGTCCAAAATATAGGCGTTGGCGTGTGGCTCTATCTATTTCAAAGGGTTTCACTGTCGAGAGAGCGATCCAAGGCATTTATAGCGTCACCAAAACTCGTTATATGAGTATATGATTCATCAATATAAAGCATTAAAAATCATTGCCTCAGAAATGTGAATGTTTCAGATTTTGAAGATATTGACTTTTTTCGAAAACTAAAAATACATCAGATGGGAGATATTAGGCCCATCTATGAAAAATTTCACGTAAAACAAAGATAAAGTTGTAAAATCATTTTAATTTGGTAAAAAAGGATAAAGATCAAAATTTAATTAGAACTAAAATTTTGAGTGACATCCATTTCAATTGGTGTAGAGCGAGGTAGATAATCTAATTCTACTGGATAATTGCTTAATTGAATTGTATAATAACTTCTAAACTTTTCTTCTAAGACTGGCAACAATGCATTTTCTAGTTCCTGTGGAATCTTTAGATCCAACCAGAACGTTCGCCCTTCTGGCAATGCTAAGATTTCGCCATCTTTTGCTACTACTTCGCCTTCTTTAATTGTATACGCCGTATTAGAGAATGCTTTTTGTATGGCAACATGATTTTCACCTGGACTTAAACTTGGATCAAAATTATAGATAGCTACATCAGCATCTGCTCCAATTCCGAGATGTCCTTTATTCTTTAGACCTAATAATCTTGCTGCGGCCGCTCGCGTCATTATCGCTATTTCATAGAAGGTCAATTCTCTGTCGATATCACTCAATGCGCTGCCACTAGTTGCCTTTTTATGCGAAGTCTTTATTAGATAGTCACGGGCTTTTTTGCTCATAAGCCAAGAGATTACTCCGGGATACGTGGTGAATGGCCCACCGTTAGGGTGATCGGTTGTCATGACTACTCGCCACGGATTTTCAACGCGTAATGCATATTCAAGCCCAATTGTCCATTGAATGGAGTTAATTGGCGATTTTCGGGAATAGTTGAACGGAACCACTCCTGAGCCACATTCGACCTCTACATCGCCGTTGAGCCATTTATTGTGTGTTAGCTTGTAAAGGGAGTACTCCATTGCAGAATCTCCCGTCATCGTCGTCGTGTCGCCAAAGATTATTTGTCCTAAGTCAAAGGAAACGTGCGGGTGTTTATTTAAATAATCTGCGATTTCTGCCGCAGCTGAGCCGAAATCTCGCCATCCCGTTCCAGAATAACTATGGAATTGGATATGTGTGACGTGAAGAACTTCGCTACGCGATCCATTACCGTTCCCATTAACTTTGATGTCCTCCACTGCCTTCATAGTCTCAAGTGTGACTTCAGCGTTTCCGGGTTGACCTAAGCATACTGTGTGAAGGTGAATTGGATGAGGTAATCCGAGTTTTTCGTTAGCCTGAGCTAAATAGCGAATAATTTGACGTGGTGTAACCTCGAAACCAGGAACGAGATCATCGAGAGAATTAACAGTTTTTCCCCAGCTGAAAGCTTCAGAGCCCCCAGGGCAAACGATCTTAACTGCGTAGCCCTTTGTCGCTTTTAGCATCCAGGCTATATAGGCGGATAACATATCGAGGTCATCGTTTGCAATACATTCCATGACGAACCAATTATTACCAAATAATGGGAAGCACATCTTATCTATAATCGGGGTATCCCTCAACTCTTCATGGGTGTGTCTAGCCTTCAACGGTGGAACTGCAGGCTCTGCGACAAAGGTATAGCCCATATTTGCATAGCGATATCCTGCCGTAAATGTAGAGGGGACTGAATGCCCTACGCCAGCTCGAGTCGTATTTGTACGCTCATAAACCTCATAGCGATGATCTTCAGGTCTGAAGAGACGACCACTGTTTACTTTGCTCCCTGCAATGTGCGCATGAAGGTCGACTCCACCAGGCATCACAATCATTTTTGATGCATCTATGACTTTGGCGTTTGAGTCAACTTTTTCTACTATTTTTCCGTTCTTGATTGCTATTTCCATTTTTTCGCCATCAATATTATTGGTTGGGTCAAAAACGGTTCCATTTTTGATTAACAGATTTGCCAATGTTACCACTTCAAAGTTCTGATAAATCATGTTTAGATAAGATTGATTTCGAATATAGGATCTCATCAATTTCTTTTAATTTTTCCATTATGTCAGGTCTTGAACATTATTTTTTAACTATTCCGCATGAGCAGAAATTACCTGCTCTAATGTTTCTGGATCACCATATCTTATAGCTTGAACAGGACATTCTGAAACACAGATTCCACAACCTCTACACAGGCTCTCGTGTACCTGTGCTTTTCTTGTTTTAAGTGGGATGCCCGCTACTTCTGCCACAGATAACTCTAGTTCTACCACCTGTAGACTAATTGCATAGAAGGGACATGCTTCTCTACAATTTCCACAGCCAATGCAGTAGTCTTGTTCAATAAATGCTTTAGGAGTCCATAATTCCGGAGGAGCAAATTGTGAAACAATTTTTGATACGACTGCATTAACATCAGTCATTGCAGCCATAATGCTGTCCTGTTGCAGATCATCACCTATAACAAAGATTCCAGGCTTTTTTGTTTCAAGTGGTTCTGATTTCGATTTCTTAACGAAAAATCCCTTCTTATTCAGTTTTAAATCTAAAATCGAAGCCAATTGGGTCATATCTTCAGAGGGAAGCAACTTATCTGAGAGAATAACAGTATTAACTTTTATTTCATTAGTTTCTTTTGTTTTGTCTTTGTATTGAATGATTAAATCGTTATTTTCAGGATCTTCTTCCACTGCAAAAATGCTTCCATCAATATAACTGACACCATCTTCGATTGATCTTTGTACGAATTTGACAAACATTTCATTTTTTATAGTTCCATTCATAAGGACAAAGCATTCGACATTAGGATTTTTTTCTTTAACACGAATGGCCTGTTTTATTGCTGCTGCCTTTTGTGATAATGATGAGTCTAAGGTAATGAATGCGATGCTTTCAGGAGGCTTTCTGTCAGAAATTCTAATTATTTGCCCTTCAGTAGGTCCATTCGGAGTTAGAATTCTTTCAAATTCCAAAGCTGTTAAAACGTTTTCAAATTCATAACCAAACTTTGAGAGAAGAGAATCATCATGCTGCGACACACCAGTTGCGATTACTATAGCATTAACATCGACCTGAATCTCAACTGGCTTCTGATCAAAGTCAATAGCACTTTTTGGACAGAGGGTTTGACAGCTTTTGCACATTTTATTAGCGTTGAAGTATAAACAAATGTCTTTGTCGATCACATAAGTTTTTGGCACTGCCTGTGTAAAGGGTGTATAAGCAGCTTTTCTTCTACCGAGACCAACGTTAAAATCGTTATCTACAGTTACCATGGGACAAACAGTAGCGCATGTGTCACAAGCGTCACATTTCGTTCCATCAACAAAGCGAGGATGCCTTAAAATAGTTATCTTAAAGTTACCTGCTGATCCTGTAACATTTGTTACCTCAGAATATGTAAGAAGTTCGATATTTGGATTTTCTAATAGATCACCAAAAAGAGGAGTGAGGTAATAAAGCGAGTCTTCCATTGTTGGATACAATTTATCAAGTTGCGTCAACCCGCCTCCAATATTAGGGCGTTTTTCAACGAGATAAGTTTTAAAACCGCATTTTGCAAGATCTAATGCTGATTGGATACCTGCAATTCCACCACCAATAACCAAAACTGCATTTTTTGACTCGTTGAGACTTTTAGCCATATTAAGCCTCCTAATTAGACCCCTAAAGCCTTTGCAACGAGCGTTACAAAGTCCATTACTTCAATTTTTCTGAAATCTAAAGGGTTATCCTCTCCCTTTTCACATTTAAGGCAGTTAAAATGCATCTCACACTTGGGGCAGGTGTTCACCAAAATTTGTGCACCAGTGTTCTGTGCATCAGTAAGTCTATCTATCCTTATTGCCTTTGCATAATCATCACAATTCAGCCAAGCACTGACACCACAACAGAGCGCTTTTTCTTTATTTTTCGTCATTTCTTTTAAGGTGAGGCCTGGAATGTTCTCCATCACTTTTCTTGGAGCATCATAAATACCCATGTGCCTTCCAAGCCGACATGGATCATGATACGTTACTACTCTGTTGAAATGTCTTGGAAATTCTAATTGTCCTTCATCAATTTTCTTGGCAAGAAATTCAGAAAGATGAATAATTTCAAAGTCAAAATCTGGAACATAATTCGGATAATCTACGGCTAACGTGCGGTAACATTCTGCACAAGTAGTTACAATACGCTTCACATTAGCTGTCTTGAAGGCTGCTGTATTGTACTCTGCCAATTTAAGAAATGTATCTTCATCGCCAGACCATAAAACGTCATGTCCGCAGCATTTTTCATCCTCAAGGACTACAGGGACGATATTCAATTCGTTGAGGATTCTAACAGCGTCTGGTGAGATTGAGCCATAATTTGTTCCCATGTCATCAAAATAACTGACATTATCAAAAAACTCTAAACAACCAACAAAGAGAGCAGTTTCTCCTTCCTTACTTATCTTGGCATCTTCTGGCCAATTCAGCAATTTGTTTGGCTTGATCTTAGGATTTGCCATCAATCTTGTTGCAGTCTTGAAAATCTCATGGTGTGTTTCTCTGAAGTTTAAATAACCCTCACGCACCGCATTGGTACGTACTGTCCTAATAAATTCAGCAAAATTGATAGCCATTGGACACTCAGGAACTGTACATTCATTGCACGTTAAACATCGCCAAATGTCCTTAGACTTTGCTACATCCTCTGTTTCTCCTGTAAGGATTTCTTGGATCAAGACTCTAGGAGATTTCATAACATGCCCAAGTGGACATTTTCCTGTACACTTACCACATTGATAACAGTAATCAACAATGTCTTCAGCCGTCATACTTTTTTGCAATTTATATACCCTCATAAGTGACGATTATTTATCGAGTATTCTAAACGTATAATTATTATTCAGCACTACTTGCTGCTTTCATTCCTTTCCAAGATCTTGGCGGAATTTCCTCTATATTGTGACCAGGCTCGTGACCAGGCCAGAGTTCTTTTATGTCTTCCACTAATTTCTTTGAAATAAGACATAACGGAATACTTTTGGGGCAGACCTCGCTACATTTCCCGCAACTCACGCACGTATCTCCTACATGAGATAAGCGAGTTAAATTAATCATGATAGGATCTAATTCTTTTCTCCTTCGTATAACATTACAGTCTTTACAGTAGCAGATTGGACATGCGCGGATACACATCATACAACTCGTACATTGCTCAAAGTTTGAAATTATATAGTCAAAGCGCTCTTCATCAGACATTTCGTCTAATTTGGCAAATTCGGACTCTTGTCGCTCAAGTGCAGTTTGTTCTAAGGAGGCAATGTAATTCTTGAGTTTTGTAACATTCTCATCCGAAAGCTTTTCTACCTCTATTACTTCAGTTGCTGCTTTCTCTAACACTTCTTTTCCCTGTGTAGAACGAACTTCAAAAATCTCTTCATTTCCTTCTAGAGGATGATCAATCCAGAATGTTAAATCTGCAACATTTTCTTTTGGAACCTTCTCAGAGCATTGATTACAATAACTCCTGACATCAATGCCTTCACCCAACTTGAAGGTTTGAGTTGTCCCATTATTAAGTTCCAGAGTCAAAACTCCGTTATTTATTTTTTCGCTAACCACACTTTCGAGGTCAATCTCGGCTTTTTTAAGGACTTTTTTGAGTTCTTTTGGGTCTATTCGGCCGATACATTCTATTCCAATAACAAAGAGATTATCAATTGAAACTTGTTCGCGTTTTGCCAGTTCTATGAAAGCTCTTATATCGCAGGGTCTGGCAATTACCCCTATTTTTTTGTCTTTTGCCCCATTGAGTTTAGAAGCAACATATTTAGAAACAGATTCGATATTAGGCAAATTATAAGCAATAAATTGAGAAAGAGGAATTTCAAAAATTTCCTTTGTGTTTGAATCTTCTACAATGACTGGTTTAAGTGAAAAATGATCTTTACGTTCTGTAAACGACAATAAGATGTCAACTACTTGATTTTTAAGCATGAAATTCATCAAAACTTGAATTGCACCGTTTCCATAATTCAATTCATGGGATGCAAGTTCTTCAAGACCTTCTTTTGGTCTTACAGCAAAGAATTCTCCAATTTCCATTTCTTGTAAACTCTCCTAAGAGAATAATAAAGGTAGGGTGTATCTGCCGCTCCCCTCGCAGGGGCGTTAACTCATGGCTTAAGTTTCCCCATGAATTTCATTCTTTCGCAGCAGTTCTATTTTTTAATGGACTAGGTCCTAATTTTTCGATTTCGTTTGTCACTTCTATCGCCATCTTTGCAAATCGTTCTCCTTCAGCAGCGGAACACCATCTCATTTGAATGCGACGCTCGTCTAAGCCGATTGATTTAGCTAATTTTTTCAGATAGTTAATCTGTTTTTCAGCAACAATATTGCCGATTTCGTAGTCACATTCTCCAGGATATCATCCAACAATTAATACAGCATCTGCACCTTTCCATAATGCCCTGATGATAAGATCAGGTGATACTCTTCCAGCACAGGGAATCCGTATTGGTTTGACTGATGCAGGATATTGAAATCTAGCGACTCCAGCTATGTCTGCGGCTCCATAGCCTCATTTCCAGCAAACGAAAGCTACTATCTGAGGGACAAATTCTTTAGCTTCAACTTTTTGTTCTTGAACCATTGTTCTAACCTCCTGCTTCTTCCTCTACGGCGACTTTTTCCGTTACAACTTCTTCAGGTGTTAATAATGCATCAATGAACGCTTCTAATTGCTCATCTCTATAGTATCTAAGCGTTATAGCGTTTGACAGACAGACGCTACTGCAGGTGCCACAGCCTCTACATCTAACTTCGTCTACTTTTGCGATATTATTTTCATCCATTGTTATAGCGTCATAGGGACAAGATAGGACACAAAGCGTACAACTTGAGCATCGTTCATCGTCAACAATCGCTTTAATTAACTCCATCTCATATTTCCGTGTAATTAGCGGGCCTGATGCAGCGGCGGCGGCGCCTTTTGCTGACGCAACGGTTTCAGCAACAGATTTCGGTCCTTGGCAAGCTCCAGCCAAGTAAATTCCTGGGACTTTTGTATCAACTGGCGAAAGTCGGCTATGGAATTCCTTGATAAATCCATCAGGACTTCTCTCAAGTTTTAAGAGATTGGCAATGTCCACCGTACCCTCTCCAGGCACCATAGCCGCAGAAAGGATAACTAAATCTGCCTCGATCGTCTTAATCTGATTTGACAAAGTGTCTTCAACTGTTAGAATTAGATTCTTTGTTTCTGGATCTTCTGCTATCTCTGAAACATTGCCTCGCAAATACTTGACTTTATGCTTTCTAGACCTTGTATAGTACTCCTCGAAGTCTTTTCCAGCGGCTCTTATATCCATGTAACAGACCGTTATTTCAATATCAGGATCATGCAGTTTTGCTAATTTTGCGTTCTTAATACCGACCATACAGCAATAGCCGCTACAGTGTAAATTCCTTGTCCTGTCTCTTGAGCCAACGCATTGTAGCACTGCAATGTGCTTCGGTGCTTTGTCATCGGAAATCCTACGCAAATGTCCTGAGGTAGGTCCATTTGGTGCTAATAAGCGTTCAAATTCATTCTGTGTTATGACGTTTTCATACTTTCCGTAGCCATAGATACCGTACGGCTTATATTCATCAAATCCCGTGGCAACGATTATTGTGCCTACACGAAGTTCTGTAGTTTTAGTTCGTTGATTAAAATCGATTGCATCTAGTTCACAAGCTCCAACACAAAGGCGGCAACGAATACAGTGATCCATATCGATTGTAACGATGTTTGGAACGGCCTGAGCAAACGGTTTATAGATTGCTTTTCTGGGTCCAATATTACAGTCAAACTCGTTAGGTGCGTAAACAGGACAGGCTTCTTGACAATTGCCACATCCATTACATCTTGTCTCATTGATATATCTAGGTTTATGTTCAACCGTAACTACGAAATCACCTATCACGCCAGAAACACTTTTTACTTCCGAATAACTCATCACTTCAATGTTTGGATGTCTATCGACTTCAAGCATTACCGGACCGAGAATTCAGATGCTACAATCATCTGTAGGATAAGTTCTATCCAAACCAGCCATGTGTCCGCCAATACTGGGGGCTTTTTCAACCAGATAAACCTGGAACCCCTCATCACCTAGATTCAACGCTGCAGATAATCCTCCGATCCCACCGCCGATTACTAGAGCAGTGGGTTTTACACTGACCACCTTTCTAGGAACATCTTCAAGTTTGGCAGCACGAGCTACACCAGCCCGTACTAGATCTTTGGCTTTCTGTAGGGCATCCTCTGGTTCTTCCATGTGAACTGAAGCGACGTGTTCTCTGACATTCACGAATTCGAGGTAACTGGGACTCATCCCGAGTTCCTTAAGCACAGATCTGAAAACCGGCTCGTGTGTTTTTGGGGTACAAGAAGCCACGACGATTCGGTTGAGATTAAAGACAACTATTTTATCTTTTATGAGATCTGCACCAGCTGTAGTACATAGAGATAGATTATCTACGGAAGTGACGACATTCGGTAATGTTGCAGCATATTCAGTCAACGTTGGTACATCGACATACGCAGCTATCTGGAAACCTCAATGGCAAACGAAAACTCCAATGCGAATTTCTTCTTCTTCTGAAATTCTCATCACCACCTCCAAAGTGGTATTATTTTCTTTGATAGTTTCATTACTTAGTTTCGATTCTCTCGTAGAATTTAAGGGGAGATCTTAATTTCGCTACTATGTCAAGCCAAAATTGTGTATACTCCCCTTCTTCAGCTTCCACAGCGACTTCACGCTGTAAATCAATAGGGCATTCATTTACGCAGACAATAGGACATTCGGTATCAAATAAGCATTGGTCCTCATCTCTCATTATCGTACATTTTGTTGGACACGCATTGACGCAGGCTCCACAATAGATACATTTTTCCTCATCTAGCGCAATTGTTGGTGTCCTTTCCCCGCCTTCTTTAGGGATTGGAACATAAAGTGCTCCCGTAGGACAAATGTTTGCGCAGGTGGAACAACCTCCAGGGCAGTTTTCTGGATAGAGTCTTATCTTACCCTTGAATAATTTTCGAGCCTTCATTCCTTTTCGTCTTTCTAGGTCGACAAATCCTGCAGGTAATGGTGGAACCGCTTTGTTTTCAGCGAGTAGATTTTTTTGCTCGCCATTTATTTCTAACTTCAAAGCGAAGAAAGGACACATGTACGCACAAGTACCGCAGTATACACATTTATTTTCGTCAATAAGCACGGCTGGTGGACATTCAATATCTCCAGACTTTTTTATTGCAGCGCCTACAGGTCCTCTCTCAATAGCGCTTTTGGGGCAAACTAAAATACAGGTTCCACATCCAGTACAACGATTTTTATCATAATGAAGCTTTAAATCAACGGTCAACAGTTTGAACTCAGCTGTGATCGTATCAGATTCCTCTGTTTTTCTAACTAAAGGTAGCATTAATGTATCACCTCTTAGTTTGTGCAGGGACAATTATTCTTATGGCTTTCAACCCACATGCTTCGATACACATCCCGCATCCGTCACATAATTGTGGGTTTATAACCTGAGCTTTTCCTTTTCTTACAATAAAAATCATATTTTCAGTTTCTTCATTCTGTAAGCATAATGTAGTTTTCGGGCATGCGACGACACAATCGTTACAGCCCACACAAAGACGTTCATTAACAACAATTTCGTAAGGCATCAATATCCCTCAAGATCATAGGAATCAGCCGATAACCACCTAAAAGTTAGGCGATCAACTGTCCTTTAAGCAGTTTTTGGATATTTAAGCGTTTACCCTTATAATTTTCACATTCAACTGCTTTAGTAGAATAGGATGAGGCTTCAATCAGATCTCAGGGTCAGCAATAGTTGCATTTTGAGACACTAAATCATTGAAATTCGTAAATTAGTTATTTTTAGTGCATCTAGTGTCAATTCCCTTTAGCTCCTTTGAATTTTTTATCATATGGTATAGAAGCATGTGCTCTTTTTTATATGGTGTTTTTGGCAAAAATTCTACTTTAGCTCTAAAACAATCTATTTTTGTTTATAGAAAATAACACTAAACCTCTCATCTTACAAATCAATAGACTCTTCTTTATAGTTTCAAAATGTACCATTCAAAACATTCAAATCAGTTAGATTTAAATGGAAAGATGATTGAAAGTTTCGACAACTTTCAAATTGTAGATATATGAGAAAGTATCACTTGAAATGTCATTAACTAGATCTATCATTCATCAACATTGATTTTCAAGATATCCTCTTAGGTTTCTGGTAGTAAAATGGTGAAAAGAGATGGAAATGAAAAAGTCCAAAAAAGTCACCCTCCTTACCGGTCGATCCATTCACCAAGGTGTAGCTTTAGAAGGTGAAAAACTCACACGCGGATATGTCCGTAGCACAGCTGTATGTGATATCGACCCAGAAGATATGAAAGAGTTAGAAATTTACGATGGCGATACTGTCAAAGTCAAGACAGAATATGGAGAAATCCTAGTAAGCGGAATTGAATCGGCCCAAGCTCCACACAGAGGAATTGTATTCATTCCAATGGGACTATATGCAAATGCCGTGATAAATCCGGAAACCGATTCAACAGGAATGCCATCTTTCAAAGGTGTAGAAGCCATTATTGAACCTGCTCCAAATGAAAGGGTGCCAACCCCTACCACACTAATGAAAAAAATGTTGCCGTTCAAAAAGTGAGAGGAAGGAACGAAAAGATGAACCAACAAACTGTTGTCAAAGATATTGTATGTCCATTCTGCGGTTGTCTCTGCGACGATATTGAGATTCATGTGGAAAACGGCAAAATTGTGGAAACTGCAAACGCTTGTGTCCTCGGCACAGCAAAATTTATGGCAGCCAATAATGTATCTCATAGAATTACTAGCCCGCAAATAAGAGAAAATGGAAAACTAAAAGAAGTATCCATTGATGAAGCCATAGAAAAGGCAGCACAGATTTTAGTGGATGCAGAATGGCCGTTGCTTTATGGATGGGCTTCAACGGAATGTGAAGCCCAAAGTGTAGGTATAGCATTAGCCGAAGAAGTGGGCGGTTGTATAGATCAGACTGCTTCTGTATGTCACGGTCCGTCTATCTTAGGAGTGCAGGATATAGGATTATCAGGGGCAACCTTAGGAGAAATCATGAATCGAGCAGATCTAATTATCTATTGGGGTTGTAATCCCGTACATGCTCATCCTCGTCATATGAGTAGATATTCCGTTTATCGAAGGGGATATTTCACCGAACGGGGCGTTAAAGATCGCATTTTAGTTGTTGTGGATCCTCGTGAGACTCACACAGCAAAGTTAGCTAATCTCTTCATTCAACCGAAACCGGGTACAGATTTCGAATTAATAAGTGCTATTCGAACAGTATTAGCAAGCAATGAACTTGCCGTCAACGAAGTAGGTGGAGTTTCTAAGGATGAAATAATTGAACTCGTTAATATTTTAAAAAATAGTAAATTGGGCATTGTCTTTTTTGGTCTTGGGCTCACGATGAGTAAAGGAAAGCACAGAAATATCGATATCGCCTTGAGTTTGGTAAGAGATCTCGCTGCCTTCACCAAATTTCTGATCTGCCCGATGCGTGGACATTGGAATGTGACTGGAATCGGTCAAGTATTGGCTTGGCAAACAGGATATCCATTTGCTGTGGATTTCAGTAGAGGATATCCTAGATATGGTCCAGGAGAATTTACTTCAAATGAGGTTTTAGCACGTGGGGAAGTAGATGCGGCGCTAGTGATCGCAGCAGATGCTGTAGCTAATTTTCCATTAAATGCAGCAAAGAGATTGACTGAAATCCCTCTTATAGCAATTGATCCTCATCAAACACCTACAACGGAACTGGCAGATGTATTGCTTCCACCCTCCATAGCAGGAATTGAGGCGGAAGGCACGGGCTACAGAATGGATGGTGTACCAATTCGTGTCAAAAAAGTAATAGAAGCACCAGAAGGATGTTTATCAGACAAAGAAATCTTAGAGCGACTTTTAGCAAAAGTAAAAGAAGTAAAGGCTAAGAAAAAAGCCTAAATTTTAATTTTATTTATTTTAGTCTCGCAAGAAGACTCCGGGCGTCAGCGTGGAACTGGATTGCCTTGATTTTAATAGAGGGGGATTGTGATTTTTTTTATCGCTTAAAGGTTTATGTAGTTGGGAGTCCATGTGGATGTATGAGAACTAGTTTTGCTATTAAGGGCGGTGGGGCGGATGGAACAGGATTTTGTGACGGTCAAAGGCGAAAAATACTATTTTAAAGACGGCAAACTAGTCCTTTCCAGTAAAGAAATTACTGATATCAGCGAGATAAAGGATTGGAGACTCTTACCAACCTTGAAATCTTAATGCTCAATGATAATCTGATATCAGAGCTCAAAAACCTAGAGCCTCTCATTCGCCTTAAAGAACTAAATCTTAGTTGGAATCA
>JBHLOP010000003.1:14602-23175 GCA_048940375.1 Promethearchaeota archaeon
AATGATAATCTGATATCAGAGCTCAAAAACCTAGAGCCTCTCATTCGCCTTAAAGAACTAAATCTTAGTTGGAATCAGATCAGAGAGCTCAAGGGCTTGGAACAGCTCAAAAACCTCCAGAAATTATGGCTTTATGAGAATGAAATAAGAGAACTCAAGGGGCTAGAGCAGCTTACCAACCTCAAGAAACTTTACATTAGCGGAAATCCACTAATTGATTATGAAAGACATTTGATATGGAAGAACGCACAAGAAGTGGTGAAGTACTGCCAAGAAAAGACTAGAAATACAAACAGTAACTAATCAAAAAGAAACAGTTGCCTTCCTTTGGTATTCATAAAAATAATGATTAAAAAGAGTGAGGGTAGAAGTAGGGAATCATCGATTAAAGTTTGACTCCCAGATTGACCTTAGATTCAGCAATTTTCTTTTGAACAATACTTACTAAGGATTCCATTTCTGCCAGAGATTCTAGATAGGCTTGTCTTTTTTCTTTCTCTTCCATACAGTTCACCTTCAACGGACACCTGCCACAGAATAGATTGGTTGTGTTATATTGACCAAATGTCTCGCATGAATATGCCAAATTTGGTTCATTAGCGGTTTTTACCGCTTCATATGTAAGGCTTTTACCAAATGCGCAGATATCACAACGATGAACACTGCAGGTATCCCAGTTTGGGCACGCGAAAGTGTTTGTTTCAATTTCGGGTGCATTAACTTCATTTTGAGCCATTAATATTCCTCCATATAAGTTTTAAGAGATTTTAATTGATAATTTTCACCTTTTGAATTTTTTTCAGTGTTATTTCAACCATAAACGCAAGAATATATAATTTTGTCCAAAAGTTTTATTTCTAAATTTTTACTGCAAAATTTTACTAAAAGTCAACTTGTCTAAACGTCCAAAAGACGATCTAGCCCATTGAAAAAGAAAACATTTTTTTTCCTAAGTTGTAAACAAAAATTGACAAAAATATTTTTGAAAGTAACCATAGACAATTATTTGCAAGTTAACAATTTTCTCACGATTATTATCTTGCACTTTCAGTTGAATGAAACCAGGCCGAAGGAAAAATAGAGAATTTTGAAAAATGGGGTTTACAATTATGGAAATATATTCAATTCTTTCACATGAAACAAGGCGAAAAATACTCCAACTCCTTGAAAGAGAGGGTGTTTTGCCGTTTTCCGCTTTTTTGCCTCATTTAAAACTGGAAACAAGCGGTAAACTTAATTTCCACTTAAAAAAGATGGGAGATTTGGTTAAAAAGAGCGGAAAGAACTATATGTTAACTGAAGAAGGCAAACTGGCTCTAAAAATTATGAAATTAAATGATAACATTATTTCAGGGACTCAACAAGTTGATCAAATCGATAAAGATGACATCGGGAAGATAGGGATAACGAGGATCGGTGTCATCATCTGTTCATGTGCTGAAGAAATTTCCTGCGTTTTAGATATCGAGGAACTAAAGAGGTATGTTGCGGGGCTAAAAAACGTTGTATCAGTCAGAATTGTAGACAGACTGTGCGATATAAGAGAAGTAAAGGGCATAAAGGACTGGATTGATCAGTTCTTTATTAATCGAATTGTTGTAGCCTCTTGCTCACCTAGGACTCATTCATTCGTGTTCGAAGATATCTTCGAAGGACTTCTCCCAGTAGAAGTAATCAAGAACACAGAATTTGCCAATATCAGAGAACAATGTGTGTGGGTTCATGATTCGGATTCTTCGGATCCACTGATCTCTCTTGAAAAGGCCAAAATCTTGATTGAAGCGGCTATTGATCGAGTTATTCTTCAAGAAGACATCGAAGTAAAAGAAATTATAAGAACCCAAAAAAGTGTTGCAGTGATTGGAGGTGGACTTGCAGGTATAAACTTATCGTTATCATTTGCAAGAGCTGGTTTGGAAGTTTTTCTCATCGAAAAATCCCCAACATTAGGTGGAAAGATTGCAAGGTGGAGTACTATTCAAGATGTTAAAGAATGTGCATCATGTTATCTTACAGAGTTAATTAGCCGAGTCGTAAAAGAGAAAAATGTGAAGATTTTTACAAACACCACTGTTGAAAGAGTGTCTGGACACGTTGGTAATTTTGAAATTGAATTGCTAATCCATCCTAGATATGTCGACGTGGATGATTGTACAGGTTGTAAGAGATGCTCCTATGTGTGTCCAAATGAAAAACCAGATGAATATGAATTCGGACTTAAGCAAAGAAAACTCATCTGCATTCCTTTTTCAAACGCATATCCCTACGCCTCTGTCATAGATGAAGAATCTATTGAAGATTGTAGAAACTGTAGACTGTGTGAAGAATCGTGTCCGACGAACGCTATTAACTTAGATGAAAAAGCCAAAAAGTTGAGAATCAATGTGGGGGCAAAGGTACTAGCGATTGGTTCTGACTTGTTTCAAGATTTGTCAGCATATCAACATAACCCCAACAATGATGTACTGACGTCAG
Organism: Promethearchaeota archaeon; assembly: GCA_048940375.1. Classification (GTDB taxonomy): domain Archaea; phylum Asgardarchaeota; class Sifarchaeia; order Borrarchaeales; family Borrarchaeaceae; genus Borrarchaeum. The sequence goes on from JBHLOP010000003.1 coordinate 17,078, forward strand.
CTGAGTTTGAAAGGATCTTAGCTTCTGATGGTCCGACTAGAGGTAAACTGATCAAACTTTCTGATGGAAAGCCACCAAAGAGTATAGCGATAATCCAGTGTGTCGGGGGAATTGATAAATGCTCTACCTACTGTTGTACCCTTACTAAAAAGTACATTGATGAAATCGAGAAGAGGTTACCAGAATGCGAACTTCATGTATTCTATGATATCAGTAGAATACCACATGAAGCTAGAATGTGGTTTACACCAGAATATAAGATTTTTCATTGGGCAAAAATCCTTAAAGTTGAAGTAGAAGGAACTAGGAAATTTATAGCAACAGAATCAGATCGCTTTGAACCTGACATGATTATTCTAAACATTGGTATGATTCCTAACAAAAGTCTAAAAACACTGAGAGAATCAGCTCTGGACTTCAGTTTAGATTCTAAAGGATTTATGTCCGATATTACTTTAGCTTCAGGTATTTTTGGCTGTGGTTCTGTAAGAGGACCAGCAGATTACCCAACCACGATTTCTGCAACAAATGATGTAGCGATACAGGTTATCGGCCTCTTGTCAAAAGATCATTTGATACCAGAAATGCATGGCATCACAATTGATACCAACAAATGTGGATTCTGCGGATTGTGCGCCACTTCATGTCCTTACAGGGCTATTTCCATTGATTCGGAAGACGTTATTATCGATCAATTTAGTTGTAAGGGATGCGGCATTTGCGTTGCAGTCTGTCCGACAAAAGCAATTGAAATGCGGATTGATACTACGCCTAAAATGATGAAAACGATCGAAACATACTCAAGATTTTCACAATCGCCTAAAATAATCGCCTTTGCATGCGAATCGTGTGGTTATTCAGCCGCCGATGATGCAGGTCTTAAGAAAATACAATACACGCCAAATGTTTTGATTATAAAAGTGCCCTGCACGGGTAGAGTCGACACGCGTTTCATAACGTATTCCTTCGAACAAGGATTCGATGGAGTATTAGTAATAGGATGTCAGCGAGACTCATGCAAGTATATAGATGGATTTTCGAAAGCAGAAAAAAGAGTAGAGTTGCTTAAAAAGATTGCCCCTGAGCTTGAAAACAAACTCCATTTGATCCAGCTTTCTGCTATTGACAGTCACAAATTTGCATCGATAGTTAACGATTTTTATAAAAGGTTATCTGGATTAGAAAGCCCTACCATCACAGCAACGCAATGAAACTAATTTGCAAATTGATAATCATAAGAACGATCGAAGATGGAGAGAAACTTATTGAAACCTAAAATCTTAGTCACTTCATTAACATCTTGCAATGGGTGTCTTACTTCTATTATAGAATTAGATATCTTTCCAGAGCTTTTAGAGTCCGTTGATTTTATTTTTCCACTAATTGAAGATAACGATAATATCGATAATTGTGACATTGCGTTAATAGAAGGAAGCGTTTCTCAAGAGGAACAGAAAGAGGAGCTTTTAGAGATCAGAAAGAATGCTAAGAAGGTCATCGCACTTGGTCAATGCGCGATCTCAGGTGGAATTACCTTACTTTCAGATGAAATAGAGTCAATACCAATTAGTGATATAATAGAAATAGACGGATTCATTCCGGGATGTCCTGTTCCAAGTTCATTCCTTGGAAACTCTCTAATGGCACTTTTAAATGGCGAAAGAGTTGAAGTGTCTCCCAAAAACCTATGTTCAGAATGCGAACTTCGACCAGATAGCGGTTTTAAAAGTAAAATAAAAATAGATAAACTAATACCTGAAAAAATACCCTTTGAGTGTTTTTTACATGAGAATGTGCTTTGTCTAGGTCCAATAACACGAGCAGGCTGTAAATCGAAGTGTATAAAGGCAAATATCCCATGTGAAGGATGCATGGGGGCAATTGTGGAAGATTTTATGTCCAATATAGTCAATTTCTTTTCTTCTATTGAAATTTCTGAAGACATTAAAACCAGTGATATCTATTCAAAATTCGCGCGTCCAAAAAGTTTTGTGAAGACGGGGTGAAAAAAACGAAAAAAATGACAATAAAACCATTAACCAGAATTGAAGGGCACGGGCAGATAGAGATCTTTGTAAGCAAAGCCAAAGATGAAGTTTCAAGAGTAAATTTCTCAATATTAGATTATAGAGGGATAGAGAAAATCCTTATCGGGAAAAAAATCTCAGAGATTCCTAGACTGGTTTCGAAGATTTGTGGATTCTGTTCTGCGGCTCATATAGTCGCATCTTGTAAAGCTTTTGAAACAGCCTTGGATATTGAACCCACATATGCCTCTGCTCTACTAAGACAGTTAATAATGCTGGGGGAAATAATTACGAATCATATGATACATTTTGCGTACATGGCACTGCCGGATCTATTAAGTCTAGCGTCTGCAAGTCTAGAAAATGATGTAATATATAATCGATCGGAAATTTTCGTAAAGGCATCAAAGCTTATAAGTATCGGGAGAAATTTGATGGAGATTGTAGGTGGACGCACTGTTCAACCTGTTTCTATAATTATTGGTGGATCGTCAAAAAATTTAACAGAAAAAGAAGTAAACCTTTTAAAAAGGAGTTTAAAAAGCGGTATTGCTATTGCTAAATTTTTCCTTAATTTCGCACAGGAAACGATCGAAAAAATTGATGATGATACAATAAAAATGTTTGAATTGAAAAATCCATCATATATGGGACTTCAGAGAGATGGATCATACAGTTTCTATGATGGAAGCTTTAAAATTGCGAATGAAGACAGAGAAACTTTAGCAACTTTTGATGTAAACGACTATGACAAGTTCATCATTGATAATAGAATAAAAATTTCAAACCTCACTTCATCAAGTAAGCAAGAAAGTGAGAGAGGTGTTTTGGTAGGACCTCTAGCAAGATATCATGTAACAAACGAATATGGGGTTTATGAAGTTCATGAAATCCTTAAGGATTTTCAGAAATGGGATGAAAACATTTTAATGATGAATGTCTTAAGGCTAATTGAAATCCTTGTATGTTTATATAAAGGGCTTTTGATCCTCGATAATACAGAAATAACTAAAGAACAACCTGTTTTTGTTACATCTACGAAGTTAAAATACAATAACGTATTTAGCGCAGTGGAAGCACCTAGAGGAACCTTAATTCACTACTATGAAGTGAATCAAAACATGACTGTCGATGATGTACAAATCCGTGTTCCAACAGAGTTAAACACCTTTTCAATTCACGAAATTCTAAACAGAATCTGTAAAGAAGAATTCACTAAAAATAAATCTCTTGAGACTGTACAAGAGACTGCAAAACTTATAGTGAGATCTTTTGATCCCTGTATTTCATGTACATCTGTAAGTCTTCAAAAAACACACCGCGTTAGATTTTAAAATTCCATAACAAAAAACAATATCAACAAACAACCCATAATAGTGTCAGTTTTTTGTCAGACTTCAATAGAGAGTTTTTTGAAATGTTTATAGGGACAAAGTTCCCTTAAGGTGTTTTGAAGTTCCTTTCCTAACTAGTTTTTTCATAGGGTGATAGAATTGACTGATGTCATAACACCTGAAGACATGAAAATTGTAGATATGAACACTGCGTATCTTGGTGTCCCAGCGCTTTTATTAATGGAAAACGCTGGTCGCGGGATAACAGAAGCCATTCTTGAAAATTATCCAGGACCAATAGCAGATAAAAAAATAGTTCTAGTCGCGGGATTAGGGAATAATGGTGGAGATGGACTGGTCGCAATTAGGCATCTCACTCACTATGGATGCAAAGGTTTGGTGATCCTCCTTGGTCGACCTGAACAAATTAGATCTGATCTAGCACGAACGAATTGGGAGATTCTGCAAAAACTTTCTCTTTCTGTCAAATTAGCGTCATTAAAAGACTCCTCTCAATTAAAAGACCTCAAAAAGGAGATTACGGCTTCAGATATAATAATTGATGGGATCTTAGGTACTGGAATCAAAGGAAAAATAAGAGAACCGATTGTATCAATGATTAAACTCATTAATTCATTATCAGCAGCAGCAGAATCATTCATTACCGCTATTGACGTACCTACAGGACTCGATCCAAGCACAGGAAACATACAAAGACCTACTGTAAAGGCAAATATTACAGTTACATTTCATAAAGCAAAACCCGGTCTTGTAATGAAGAAAAACGAGAAATACACTGGTAAAGTAATCGTTAAAAAAATTGGAATTCCTTGGGACGCCGAATATGTTACGGGACCTGGCGATCTTGCACATATCATTAAACAAAGGTCACCCCATAGCCATAAAGGCAACTATGGAAGAATTGTTATAGTAGGTGGGGGAAAAGATTATACTGGTGCACCAGCACTTTCTGGATTAGGTGCGCTTAGAACTGGGGCAGATTTGGTTTTTGTTATTACCCCAGCAAAAGTCGCTGTCAATATTCGAAGCTTTAGTCCTGATATAATCGTTCGCGAAACACCAGGGGATGTGATATCAGAAGAAGGCATACCAATAATAGAGGAAATGTTAAGTCAAGCAACTTGCCTTATCATCGGACCAGGATTGGGACTCGAAAAAGAGAGTTTCGACACTGTACTTAAGATATTAGAAATAGCAAAATCAAAAAACTTGCCAACGGTTGTAGATGCTGACGGACTAAAAGCTATGGGGCAAGAACCAACGATTTTAGAGGGGGTACCAGCAGTACTTACACCTCATGCTGCAGAATATAAAATCCTGACAGGAAAAAAATTATCGCCTCCTGAAAACATCGAAGACAGAATGGACGAAATAATAGAGACTGCCAAAGAATTAGGAGTTACTTTATTATTGAAGGCTCATACCGACATAATTTCTGATGGAATTCGTGTGAAAATAAATAGAACTGGCAATCCAGGAATGGCAGTAGGAGGAACTGGTGACGTTTTGACGGGTATCGTTGGCGCATTTTTGTCATGGAGAACGCCACCTTTTAGAGCAGCAGTTTCAGGTGCCTTTGTTAATGGTGTAGCTGGAGATTTAGCGTGTGTTGAAAAAGGATATCAGTTATTAGCATCAGATATAGTAGAAAAAATTCCTGATATTATACAACCTTTCGAGTACTGGAGAGAAATGTATAAATCAAATTTAAAGTGGTTACAAAGCTTATAACTTTGAAGTTCTATATTCAACATGAATTCTAAGGTAAAGTTTTTAATGCGAGTTCAATCCCTAAGGGATGAGAATTTATCTAGAAGTTCTCACGGACGGATACCTATTGAAGAAAAAAACAGCACTTTTTATTGTATTAGCAAGTTTAATAGTCTTCTATATGGGATCGCTTGCATATGCTGAGAGTTCACAAGCTTCAGCAAATAGAGCAATTAATGAAGCGCAAGATTCTATTTATGTGGCATACAAAAGTATTGCTCAAGCAGATCAAGCGGGTGGAGATGTATCAAATCTAGTTGATCAACTTAACACTGCAGTCTCATTATTAGAAGAGGCCAAGGATTTATATGAGCAAGAAGACTATTCTGCGGCGTATGATAAGGCTGTAGAAGCTAAAAGTATAGCTGAAACTGTTAAACAAAACGCAGATGACCTACAAGCAAGAGCTAATTTTGCGAAAACTCTACAAATAATTGTTATACCTGTTGTTATTGTCTTAGTAGTCATATTTAGCTATATTTTTATAAAACGCGGCTGGAAATGGCTTGAAAGAAAGGCAGATGAGGAATTTCTTGAGATGGAAATCGGAATACCAGAGGAGGAAGAAGAGTAATATGCCAAAGAGAAGAATGGAAGAAAATCTGATTTTTATTGCAGTCGCAGTATCTACAGTAATTGTAATTTCGATGCTATTATATACTGCAGCGACAACCCCTCCAAGTGAATCCTTTAGTGTTATTAGCATACTCGGACCTAATCAAGACGCCACGGGCTACCCAGATAAAGTCAACGTCGGAGAAACAATTGACATGTATATATTAGTTGAGAATCACGAGAACAGAGTAGAGTATTATGTTGTCAGATTTAAATTGGGGGATGTAAATACAGAAGTCAGTGATAACCAACCAGCAAGTCTCTCAACGAGGAAGACCTATCAGAAAATCCTAAATGATGGAGAATCTTGGCAATTTCCGATAGATATATC
>JBHLOP010000003.1:23275-26072 GCA_048940375.1 Promethearchaeota archaeon
GCAAGTCTCTCAACGAGGAAGACCTATCAGAAAATCCTAAATGATGGAGAATCTTGGCAATTTCCGATAGATATATCTATTAACGAAAGAGGAAATGAATATAGGCTAATTTTTGAACTTTGGCGATATAACGAAAACACTGGAGACATCGAATATACAGGCAATTGGGTTCAAATATGGCTAGATGTACGTTAACGCTCTCTCAGTTTAAAAATGTAAAGATTTCAGTATTGCAGGTTGAGGAATTGTCATCGATGAAATTTTCTGACGAGTATATCTGCCATTAACCCAAAAAGTAGTACTTGCAAGCCGCTCAGTATTAGAAGTACTGAAAAAATGGTGAATGTAAGATTTGTAGTGCTACCAGAAATTATCCGTTCAAAAACTGGCAGCAATCCAACAAGAATACCTGAAATAATGAGTAAGAAGCCAATGCTTCCAAATAAGAGTAGAGGATTATAGTCTCGAAGCATTCGTAGTATGGTACCAAGAATTGATGCACCATGTCTAAATGCGCGGAGTTTTGCCGAACCAACCCTTGGATAATAGCTTATCGGAACCTCAGCAATTCTAATCCCAGCACGTTTAGCCTCAATTATCATCTCAGTGGCGAAAGGCATGCCCTTTAAATCAAGCTTAACATCATCGAGCATCTCTCTTCTAAATGCACGCATACCGCTTTGACTATCTGAAATATGAAGATCATACAAACGATTAACAAATGCAGTTATGGTTTTATTACCGAGTTTGTTTCGATAACTCATTGCACCTTCTTTTAAGTTGGCAAAACGATTTCCTAAAACAAAATCGGCTTGTTCACGCAAAATAGGTTCTAATAAACGTGGAATATCAATAGGATCGTAAGTTTTATCACCATCAAGCATAACAATGATGTCACCAGTTGCATATTTGAATCCAGTTATATACGCGTCACCATAACCTTTTGCAAATTGAAAAATAACACTTGCACCAGCTTGTTCTGCACGTATTGGGGTATCATCGCTTGACTTGTCTATTACAATAACATTCACGTTATGCTCCTCTAAAGCTTGAAATACATCTTTAATCACGTCTTGAACTGCCGGTTCATTCATTGTAGGAATAAGCACTGTAATATCCAAATTGAGGCCGCCTTCAAAATTTTGACACATAAATGGTAGAGCTAATAGTTTATTACTTGATCGGATTTTTTTTAATATGGGAAACTAGTTTAAAAGGATAGCCTAAGAATCATAGAAATATGTGATCTGATTTTCTTATTTAAGCAAAGGAAGTAATTGAGTTATTACAGAATGGAGATGATTGCCACTGAAAAATCCTGATAATAATTCAAAATCCAGAGTCATAATAATTACTGGAACACCAGGAACTGGAAAAACAACTGTATCCAAACTCCTTAGTAAAAAACTAAAAGGAATTTACATCAACGTTGGTAATATTGTGAGAAATCGTTACTTTTTGGGTTTGGATATCAAAAGAAACTCTTTAATTGCAGATATAGATAAATTACAGCAGTTTGTAGACAATATTCTAGTGAAAATAAGAAAACTATCTGTTATTGACAGTATTCTGCCAGACATTGTTTCTTCTGAAAATGTACTTCTTGTTGTTGTTTTACATACCGCGATCGAGGAATTATATGACAGGCTAAGTATGAAAGGTTTTGAAGTTAAAAAAATAATGGAAAACATCGATGCCGAACTTTGTAAAATCTGTTATCAAGATGCAATAGAAACATATGGTTTAGAACATGTATTCGAAATAGATACAACCGATAGCGACCCTAACAAGACAGTCGAACATATTTACAAAGAAATAAGAAACAGATTTAGCATTATTGCCTAAAAAGGTATTTCTCTTTTTAAGAGAAGAGCAAAACCTCGAAATTGAAAAATCAAGAACAGAATGACTCCAATATTATATGCTAATCCAAAAATTAGGTTAGGGTTTGCATAAAATGGCGAATCATCCCTTTTAACTGTAATTTTTCCATAATAGTAAGTTATTGATGTCTTGTCATCTTCGATGCTTACGTATACGTCATAAGTACCTTCTTGCCAATTTGACGTGTCTATTTCTATATCAAATGTTCCTACACGGAAGTCGTTTTCAACTAGACGCGATTCAAATAAGCTCAATGTTCCATAGTACACAATACTAACATTTGGAGAACTACAATAGAGAGAAATATTAAGATTAAATAGGGGGGTTTCTAATTCTTTAACACCTAAAGTTCCCTTTATTGTATCCCCTATTGTAACGTTTGTTTCATGCAATTCCATCCATTCTACTTTTGGTTTTGTGTTTTTTACGGTGAAGTTATAATAGGACGAGCGACCTGTTAGATCGAGTTCGTCGGTGACATAAATTCGAAAGGTGTGAGTGCCAGTATCAGCACCAGCACCCGGAGTGAAATTACCAACAAATAAATTAGTCATTTCATCAAATTTCATAGTTATATTATAGAGTCGACCATCTGAGTCATTAATCCGAAGTACAACACTTAATTCAGCGCGTGGGGTTTCATGATCTGAACAACTAGCTTCTACCAAAACGGTTTCTTTCACACGGTATAGTTTTGTCGCATTGAAAGAAACTGAATCTACCTTAGGTCTTCTGTTGATATGAATATTCTCTACCTCGGAAAAAGCGATTACGGGATCCAGAGATGTAGAAGTGCTGGAGACCACCAATATGGGAGCATACAAGTAATTATTACCTGTCATATCAGGAAAGTAATAACTATAATTGTAAGTATAGCTTTCACCCGGATCAAGTGTTAAAGTAAAATTGTTGT
>JBHLOP010000125.1:0-5998 GCA_048940375.1 Promethearchaeota archaeon
TTCCAGATCCTAAAGCTCAGGCTGACATAGTGCTTTGCAGTCACTCGCATGCCGATCACAATAATTCAAATGCAGTTAAAAAGAAAGATGCTGATGTTTTAGAGGAATTTGTCGGATCTAAAACTCTCAAGGGAGGAATAAAAGTTAAGGGGATCGGTACATACCACGATGAACAAAAAGGAGGCGCACGAGGAAAAAACAGTATTTACGTATATAATTTTGAGGGCGTGACTTTCTGTCATTTAGGTGACTTAGGCCATGACTTAAGTGCTGAAGAGGTTAACTCAATTGGTAAAGTGGATGTATTGTTCATTCCAGTCGGTGGCTTCTTCACTATTGGACCCGATATTGCTACATCAGTTGCATCCAAACTAAATCCAAAAATAATTATGCCAATGCATTATAAAGCGCCGATGATGGGTGGAATATTTACCAATCTGGTTACAGTCGAGGATTTCATAAAAGGAAAAGAAAACGTTCAACGAATAGATGCCCCATCAATTCAGATCACAAAGGATACGCTGCCAGAAGTTACTACGCATGTTCTACTTAAGTTCTGGTGATTACTTCTGCACCAAAACTCTCTATTTTTTTTAATAAAAAGATAAGAGTAATTCAGTCTATTTTTCCACATCTCATAAGGATTAGCGAAAAACCAAAAGCATATCAAGTTGAACGCTAATTACCGCACAATTCTAAAAAGGAAGGAACTATTTATGGATTCAGCTAAATTGCAAAAATATTGTGGTATTTCTCGCAACCTTGAAGAATCTTTCATTAATATTCATCCGATCCAGAGAGGTGGTGTATTAACAGCCGAAGCCAAAAAAGTTCTATTAGATTTTGGCGATGGTTATTCAATGTGTGATTTCTGCTTCGAAGCACGTATTGTTGCCGTTAAGAAACCACCTGTTGTAGATTTTATACAGGATCTAGCAACGTTTTTAGATATTGATGAAGTACGACCAACTGCGGGGGCAAGACATGCAAAAAGAGCTATAATGGAAGCTATAACCGAACCTGGAGACACTATAGTCCTCGATAGTTTGGCACACTATACAACTTATATTACGGCAGAAGCGGCAAAACTGAACGTTAAAGAGGTGCCTCATAGTGGGTATCCTGAATTTGCGATAAATGTAGAAGATTATGCTTCAAAAATTGAAGAAGTTGAGGATTCGACAGGCAAACTCCCTGCCCTTGTGGTTTTAACTCATGTAGATTATAATTATGGCAATCTAAGTGAAGTTAAAAGAGTTGCTGAAATAGTACACAAATATGGAGTTCCCTTCTTATTAAATGGAGCATATACTGTCGGTATTATGCCAGTTTCGGGTCGTGATTTAGGTGTAGACTTTCTTGTAGCTAGCGGTCACAAGTCAATGAGCGCTTCAGCTCCAATTGGATTGCTTGGAGCGACTTCAGAATGGGCAGAAAAGGTCTTTGAGAGGTCGAATATAAAGGGAGACTGGAGTGGAAGAACTTTTGGGGCAAAAGAAATTCATATTTTGGGCTGCCCACCCGTTTTTGGACCTCCATTAGCGACTTTGATGGCAAGTTTTCCAAAGGTTGCTGAACGCATTAAGTATTGGGACGAAGAATTAGAAAAAGCACGTTTTTTTTCAGAAAATCTACAGAAAATTGAAGGTATTAAACAACTTGGAAAAAAACCAAAAGAGCATACTCTAATCCACTTTGAGAGTCCAAGTTTTCATAAAGTTGCTCAACATCATAAACGAAAGGGTTTCTTCCTTTATGATGCTCTTAAAAAGAAGAAAATAATGGGTGTCCATCCAGGGCTTTCAAAGAGTTTCAAAGTCAATATTTTCAATCTTTCTTGGAACCAAGTTAAATATGTCGTAAAGAGTTTTCAGGAAATTGCAGATCAAAATGGGATCACAGTTCATTAGATATGAATTTCGAGTTAATTCGCCTAAAACAAAGTACTTTTATACTCGCCGTACAATGCTTTTTACGAAAACTTATTATATTCAAACTTATAACACGACACAAAATAATTTGGAGGAAAAAAAATGGTTGCCCGAGAAGAAGTTGAAAAAGCAATTAACGAATTACGAGGACCTCTACGAGCTGATGGTGGAGACGTTGAACTTGTTGATATTCAAGGAGACAATGTGTTAGTCCGTTTAATGGGTACTTGTGCTGGTTGTCCTTTTAGCCAGATGACGGTTAAGAACTTTATTGAAGCTGAGTTAAAAAAGAGAGTGCCTGGGGTCGGTGAAGTCGTTCCTGTTGCTTAAAATATTTCACATTAGACTTTAAGCAGAAGTCTAGTGTATATCTTATTTGTTTTAGATTAAATCATTTGTCAGTATGTTTTATCTCATCAAAAGAATGAACTCTTTTTCTATTTCTTTAACATCTTTCCCATGCAGTTATTTGGGCGTCAATATAGGCTTTTATTAAATGTGACCAATCACTTTTTTCGGCTAGTTCCTTTGCATTTTGTTTCATTTTTTCAAGTTCCTCTGGAGATAACTGGGAAATCTCATATAACATCTTGCACAAATCATTAACTGTTTCTTGGTTTGATCTATTGTGTCGTCTAAGAATCTTAATGCCAAGGTTTTTTTGTTCCCTGTTTGATTGAATTCCAAGCAAACTGTATCCATAACCAGTTAAGTCTGTTGTAACAGCAATAACGCACCTGCTTGCTGCCTCTAGTGGTGTATAACCGAATGGTTCATATATCGATGGATAAACACCAACATCCGTAGCTGAAATTGCATCAAAATAATCCAAATTTAGAAGTCCATCTTTTCTGGAAAGGTATATCGGCATGAAAATAACTTTGACTCTATCCTCTTTCTCATTTCTAAGATTCGCTGCATTAACTGCTGTGATAATGGCGTCGTTTGGAAATAGCAAGTTATGCGTGCAAATAGGTAATTTACCAATTCTTCCCTTTATTTGTCCTTTTACGTTTTCAAAGTCATTAATTGTTGGTTTAAACTCATCCATAAAAAACTCGTTAAGATTTTTACTAAGGACCTGCTCCAGATTACCTGCATAAAGTCCATGAATTACTTCATCTTCTATCTTAAACAGAAATGGAGCTATTTTCTCAGCTACCATCGAGTAGTAACTCACAGCTTTTTCAATATCTTCTCTTGGATTAAGGACAGCTGCTGGCACCCAAATGAAAGCAACTACATTTTTATCGGATTCCTCGCTTTTTAAAACCTCATTTAAATTAGATAATGCTTGAATAAAAACGTCTATCCCTTTATTACTAAGTTCATATCGACCAGAAAGATGGACAATAAGTGCATTATCAGTTCTTACATTATACCAAGGCGCGAAAAATGCTTCTATAAATCTTATAATTTTAGGTCGCGTTCTCATTCGTCGCATTCTGCAATCTTCACGTTTTAAAAAGGTCGAGAAATCTAAACCATTTGGAGTAATCATCATTTGATCTACTCCATGAATGTATCGAATTTCCTTTGCTGTAATTTCACTTACTGTAGTAAGCACATCTGCTTCTCGACAACAAACTTGCTCCATCAGATGTTTGCCTTCAAGTTTAAATTGAAATGCTTGTCCTTGATCTGCTACCATTCTCTTTTCTTGTTCTAAACTTTCATCAATTTCTTTGATCAAGTCATGTCCTGCTTCTGCTTTTTTTCTTCCTAGCATTGTTGCATGAGTTGTGAAAATTTTCCCAATTTTTGTACTTTGTAACTTAAGATAAAGAAGACCTGCGCCCGCTAACCATTCATGAAAATGAGCGACAACCCTTTTATAAGCAAACTGAGGTGCGGCAAGTAAACCTTCTATAAGCATTCCTGCTGCCCAAGACCATGCAACTGGCTCATCATAATCGAATCCCATCATTAATGAATCTATTTTGTACTTCTCCCAGAGTAGTCCCTTTATATCATCTACTTGCCTTATTGTTTGCCCATCTGGCTTTAGAATCGTTCGATTCATAAAATCTCTTGAATCCAATAAAAAGACAAAACTTTCATCTCCAGTTACCCACCTGCCAAAATATACTCTTACCCCTGCGTCACCCAACTTTCGAAATATCCATTCAAACTCTCTAGGAGGTGTCATTTCAATAAAATCGTCACTCGCACGATGTGGGTTAAAAAAACCAATACCAAAATAGTTTTCCGAACCATAGGCGAGTTTCATATATTTTGCCTTACTAGCGATAACTTGGTAAATTCCACCTATTTTATTTGCAATCTCGAATGATACCTCAAAACAAGAATCGGGGGCGTTTTCTATCTCCATTTGTCTTTTCGCCTCTTTTAATTTGTCCTAGAAAATAATTTAAAATATGTGTATACAAATGATGTCAAATGGTTTTCTTTAAATTTATCTTTTATGAAAGGTACTGATAAAAGTTCAATAAGATTGTCAGAGCAATAAAGAAGGGAAAAGATTGAAAAAACCACTTTTCGTTGTTGGTGTCTTGTCAATACAGCGTGAGCCAAACTCTAATACAGCCACAAGCAAATCATCTCTGATTTTTTGATTATTTCTGCCCATTAAATTGAAAGTTTTCCGAATTAAAACGTTTGTAATCGTTCAATAAACTCGCTTTTTATCTTTATTGGATGCCAAGGAATGTTGGCTAACGGAGGATCTCCTGGTTGTACTTTAACATGTAATATCTGCAAACTATTTCCTTTTAAAAGCCAATTCAACTTTTCCTGAATACGAGATTTATTGTCATTACTTTCAATTGATATGGCAGCTTCTACACCTAAACCACGTATCATAGCTTCATAGTTGATAACAGAAGAAACAGTTGTTTGTCCACCAGTTGTAGCATACAATTCATTATCAATTATTAAGATTTTTAGGTTTGAAGGCTTTAAACTAGAGACGGTTGCCATAGATCCGAGGCCCATCAAGAAATTGCCATCGCCTGTAATAACAATAACCTTTCTATCAGGCTGCGAAATTGCTAAACCCAAACCTACTGCCATCGGAAGCCCCATACTTCCTCTGAGATAAATCTGTGGCCTAGGTAAACAATGAAATACTTGTCTACTAATATTTCCATTTGAACCTACAATAAGTTCATTACCTTGAAGGAAAGCTCCTAATAATTCGATTATCTCGTGCCCCTTCATTTTTTGCTTAGCACCCCCTCTTTCACAAGTAAACAAACTGGTACCTTTGTTTCATTCATTGTTTTTATTGCATTTTCAAGGGTGCTTTGCCAACCCTCTTCTTTTAACTCCCAATAAGGGACACGATATGCTCCTAAAGCATCTTCAGTGACCTCTCCCATTATGGAATGCTCCGGAAAATCCTTATCAGGTTCTAATCCTCTCCAACTTACCAGTAAAAGAATCGGTATTTCATAAAGTTGTGCAAGAGAAGTTAATGCATCTCCTATAACCGCAAATCCTGAGTTCTGCATTATTACCATGCCTTTTTTTCCACCAAAATGGGCACCACAAATTACACCAATAGCTTCGTCTTCACGTGTTGTAGGTATATATCTGACCTCTTTACCGTTCTCAAGAGCTGTTAGCAAATCCTTAAAATAAGAACATGGAACACCTGAAGCAATACTAAACCCTTGCTGCTTAAGTGTATTCAAAAACTCATCTGGGGCAATCATATTCTCACAGAGATCTTTTTTATTTTTAAATGTAATGGGTCTTTGTCAAGAGTTGTGGTCTTTATATATTATTTTAAATTATTGCTTCTACCCCCCAAGAAACTCGCACTTTAGTAGAAGAGATGTGTTTGACTTTTTGCCCGCCCTTCCCGGGCGGGTTCTACTTCGGTGAGACATTATGACTGAAATCATGCAATTACCCAGTGCTGAATTGGTTCAAAAAGACTTGAAGAAACTATATATGAAATTAACTCATCTAAAAATGGAAAAAATAAAGCTTGAAGAAACAATCGAAGATATCCTTCATGCATTTGATACAAGAGAAGCTTTGAGATGGGGAAAAGCTAAAAAAATTGAACAAATAGAGTGCTTAAACAGATATATCCTTCA
>JBHLOP010000126.1:0-5995 GCA_048940375.1 Promethearchaeota archaeon
ATGAATGTACTGTATCAATTTCTATCAATAATTCGTCAACAAAACGGTACGCCTCTATTAGACAGCCAAAAGCGAATAACATCCCACTTAAGTGGTATTTTCTATCGTAATATAAATTTACTTGAAGAAAACATCCGGCCTATCTATGTATTTGATGGTAAACCTCCCGAATTGAAACAAGAAACAATTGTAGAAAGAAAACAAGTTAGAGATACTGCTACAGAAAAATGGCTCGATGCTCTTGACAGAGGAGACTTAGTAGAAGCAAAAAAATATGCCCAGGCATCATCACGATTTTCTGAAAAAATGATATCTGATAGTAAGATGCTATTATCGTATATGGGAATTCCATACGTACAAGCTCCTAGTGAGGGAGAAGCCCAAGCATCTTACATGGTCAGAAAAGGTGATTGTTGGGGTGTAGGATCTCAGGATCATGATAGCCTATTGTTTGGTGCGGAGAGGCTGATACGCAATCTTACAATCACCGGCCGTCGAAAAGTACCTAGAAAATCAACATACATCGAAGTAAAACCAGAACTTATTTACCTTGAAGAAATGCTTAAAGATCTTGAAATAACGAGAGAGCAACTAATTGACATTGGTATTCTTGTCGGAACTGATTTCAACGAAGGAGTAAAAGGAATAGGACCTAAGACGGCATTAAAATTAATAAAAGAACACAGTGATTTAGAGTCCATAATGAAAGTGAAGAATGTATTAGCCGAAGTACCAATTGATCAAATACGCTCAATTTTCTTAGACCCTGAAGTAACGGATAACTATTCTATTAAATGGTTACCTCTCGATCAGAATAAAATTCTCGAATTTCTTTGCGAAGAACATGATTTCTCTAAGGATAGAGTGAAAAAAGGATTAGAACGTCTTGAAAAACTCTCTGTGCAAAAAAAGCAATCAACACTTTTTGAGTGGCTTTGAACTATGTCCACCATTTCTAGCAAAATCTGAAAAAGATTCAATGAATTAATTTCAGCGCAGTAGTTTACTTATGAACTTTATAATCTTTTGGAATATTTGTGCAACTAATTCATTTTTTATTTCAATTAATTCAATTGTCTTAACATCTTCTTTTACAAGCGCTGAGGTCAATATCACACCAATTAAGAATAACGCCGGTGCACTGAATAATTTTATTAAACCAAAGATGATAAGATTTACAACTATAGGTAACAGCAGAATACTCGATGAAATAAGTAGACACACTAAGGGTTTAACAAAATAGGATAATGGTATATGCGCCGATAATTCACGATTTGCAAAAATTATATTCAAGATAATTGCCACAAGCCTGCCGATAACGACAATAATTGCAGTTATTAGAGCTCCATATTGGGGAACTAGTAGAAAAAGAAAGCCCACAGTTACACCACTCCTCAGTATGCTGGGATAAACTATGCCTTCAAGTCTTTTGGTGGTTAATAAAACTGATTGGACTGGTGCATCAATGATACGAAATATGCTAACAAAAGCAAGTATCTGAAGAAGTGGAACTGACGGTAAAAAACTTGGTCCAGCAAGGATTAAAATGATTTCATTTGCAAAAACAATCAACATCATAGAGAAGAACGTAGAAAATATCATTAAGTATTTCATCGTTAAAAGATATGTTTTTTTCATTAGACTCGTTTCTTCTTTAGCGTAAGTTTCTGACATTGAGGGAAGCAACGTCGTGTAAAAATCATATCCTAGCATTGAAGGTCGATTTGCGATATTATTTGCATAGGAATAATATCCTACAACTTCAGGCGTAAGATAATAGCCTAAAATTAGATTAGGAGCGAGTTCGTATATTCTATAAAAAATACGACCCACGCTATAAAATAGACTGAATGAGAAGAGTTCTTTATATCCACTAAAATCAGTATCCTCTAATTCTGAGTGAATAAAGGGAAGTTTTCTTCGAATGAATAGATAGCCAATTGTGGTTGTAAGGCTCCCTGAGATGATCCCTCCTGCAATTATACCTGGTACTCCGTACCCAACAAAGAATAGGAGTAAACTAAATGTCATTCTACCGATAGTATCAATTAGCATTAGAGTGGAATAACTCACAAAATACTTTAGGCTTTCAAAAAGTGAACTTACAAACTGGGTCGCTATTGAGACAGAAACTGAAAAAGCGGTTAGTGTAATTAAGAATGATAATTCGGGAGTATTAAATATGAAGTTTGCAACTAAATCAGCGGTTAAGAGGACAAGTCCTGTTGATACAATGCCTAGTAAAACATGGATCGTGAGCCCCTTCTTATAAATATCCTTTGCTTTTCCATTTTCATTGTTAGCAATATAAATTGCGATATTTCGAATCATTGCGGGTTTTAAACCTGAAACAGCAACTCCTGAAATGATTCCTATCGCAAACGCAACAGAATTTGCTAAAGCAATCAATCCGATATTTGCTGGGCCTAGCAAACGTGCAAGAACTGCCCCATATACTATTGCCATAAGTGTAACCGCAATTCTTTGAGACATCAACGCAGAGGATCCACGTGTAACATCGGTAGCTATCTTTGATCTCTGTGATACACTCATAGACTAACTCATCTCTGAATAATTCTAAAAACATTGAAGTTTTTTGATGATTATTTAACCAGACTTTTCAAGAAAAGCATTTTGAGTCAATTTTGCATTCCTTTAGTTCGTAACTTTAAATTAAATCGAAGTACATTTCTATATATTTCTTAGCTATTATTTCCCAATTAAATTGGATCTCAGTTAATTTGCGCCCATATTGGCCCATTTCTTTGGCACGCTTACCATCTGACAGAAGTTGTATTATTGCAGTTGCTAAAGCAGTTGCATTTTTTGGTGGTACTAAAATTCCACTTTTCTCGTTTTGAACCACCTCTGGAATGCCTCCGACCATTGTCGAAATAACAGGTTTTTCGCTCGCCATTGCCTCAAGTAAGACTATACCAAATGCCTCGTAAATTGAATGGAGCACAAATATATCACAATTCGCATAGTATTTTGGCAGATCTGAGTCCATGATGAACCCAACTAGCTTTACATTATTTTCAATTCCTAACTCTTTGATTTTATTCTCTAAATTTATTTTTTCAGGTCCTTTTCCTACAATAATAAATTGTGTAGAGGGTATGCTTTCTAGAACAATTGGGATTGCATCAATTAAGTAATTCAATCCCTTTCTGGAGTGAAGTCGCTGAACAGATAAAATTATTGGGCCTTGAACGCCTAATTTCTTTTTGAAATCAACTTGATTACTTACCTGCGGAGTATATCGTTGAATATCTACTCCATGGGGTATGATTTCAATTTCTGAAGAAACACCCATTGCTTGAGCTCGAGTTTTTTGATCCATGCTACAGGATACAATTTTTGAGGATTTTTGCATTAACCAAACAAGATTTTTATGCCACTTTGTAGGCACAGGATCAATTGGATCAAATATATCTTTTCCAAGAAGAGAAGTTATTACGGGAATCTTAAGTGTAGTTCCTACTATTATTGCTGCAAGTCCAGTGTCCGCTAAGAAATGACTATGGATGACTTCGGGTTGGACTTTTTTTACTATATTAAATAATGAAGGAATTGCAGAAAATGAAAAAATCGATGGAATTTTGCCAAAAGTGATTTTAGATAGCTTTGGAAAGAGCCTAATGTCTTTAAACCGGAAAATCTCTATTCCTTCTATTTGTTCGTATTTTTTCGTGCCCTCTTTTTGAATTGTATGGATCGTAACACTATGGCCCATCTTAACGATTCTTTTGGCTAGTTCGTAAGCCATTATTTCACTGCCACCTCTATGAGGCAAAAACGAGGGCATTGTCATTAAAATTCTCATTTTAAAATCAAATCTTGGGCTTTTTCAAGCAATTAAAATTAGTATCCTTAAATTTATTTTGCATTATAAATTGTTTATCCAGCTCTTCATTCTAAATGAAGAATTTTTAATCCAGTTTTTTATTCTGAATTTTATGTACGCCTTATTAAAGAAATGGATCTCTTTTAAACGGTAATTACCTTCCGAATAATCATCATAGATGGACTTCGCGAATCTATAATACTTCTGTCCAATCGAATTCAAAGTGGGTAGAGTTATTCGAGCCCGATAACGCTCAAAACTTTGAACTATCTTTTCAATTGCTGTAATTACTCCCTCTTCATGTTCGAACAATTCACCTGCTTCACCTAAAATCTCAGGATGGCCCCCGTCATTTATTGCTACTGCAGGTAAACCACAGTGAAGAGCCTCAATTAAAGCATTTGAGCACGGATCGTTTCTGCTTGCAGTGATGTAAATATCATGTTCTTTTAGTATTCTGGCAACTTCTTGACTTGGAACCGGCTTTATCCATTTAATATTTTTAAATTGTATCTGTGAATTTCCTACAAAAGTCATCTCATATTTATTAAAATCTAGATTTTCATCTAGAAACCTGTATATGTCAAATCCTTTTTTAATATCTGCAAACCAAGAAATCGCGATCAGTTTTACTTTTTCTTGATCAAATTCTTTTGTATCTTCGCGATTGAAAATATATGGATCTGGAGCATTCATAATCACAATTTCATTAGGGGATCGTTTCATTCCTAGTTCATAATTCTTTCTTCTACTCCAGTTTGACTGAAAGATGGTACCATCAGCTAAGGCTTTGTTTATATGAAAAATGATCTCATCTAGCCTTCTACTCTTGCCTCTAAAAAGAATTTCGTCGATTAATTTGCCCTCTCCTCCTCTACTATAAAATATGGGGCCATCTACTCTATGGATAAAAATTTTATTAGGGTATTTTTTCTTAATTTTCAATGCATCGTCCAAACAATGATGGCTATTAAAAAAAATTACATCTGCATTTTTTGAAGCGCCGCTATAAACACCAGTGCTCTTAAAATAATTTCGAAGCGCCTTTAAGAATTGATTCCCTCCTCCCCACGGTCCTTCTACAAAGTTATACAAAATGTGAATTTTCGGATCCATATTGATCTCCTGTGTAGTAGACTCTTAAAACTCTTAAAACTGAATTTTGTCACAATAACTGTCTAAATTTGATTCGATGAGATTCTAGTATCTATGATTTTTGATATTTTTCAATCTATACTAGAAAAGGAACAGTGTCTTTTGAGCTATGAAAATAGAAAAAAGAAAAAATATTTGTAAAAGAATCGTTTAGACAAACTGAGGTTGTGCTTTGACTTTAGTTCTTCTAAAGTGTTCTGATTGTCTTTCATACCAGCGAATTACGTCTGCAGTAACTGTAGGATGAATTTTCTTCATAGCATCTGTGAAATATTTTGCTTCTACTTCTTCTGCATCCTCATTATCTCGTAATGCGAGCATTGCCGCCTCTCGACATAAAGCTTCGATGTCAGATCCCGCATAGCCTTCTGCAGCATTAGCTAGTTTTTCCAGATCAACGTCTTCACTAATTGGCATTTCTCTTGTATAAATCTTAAAAATTTCAAGGCGCGCATTTTTATCAGGAGGAGGCACTAGTATAAGGCGATCAGTCCTACCAGGTCTAAGTACTGCCGGATCAACAATATCAGGTCGATTAGTAGCAGCAATCACAACAACATCTTGTAAAGATTCAAGACCATCAATTTCGGTAAGAATTTGGCTAATAACTCGTTCAGTTACATGAGAGTCACCAAAGCCTGTACCACGTCTTGGCACTATTGCGTCAATTTCATCAAAGAAGATGATGGCTGGAGCTGCCATCCTAGCTTTTCGGAAGACTTCTCTAATTGCTTTTTCAGATTCGCCAACCCATTTTGATAAAACCTCTGGGCCTTTGATGCTTATGAAATTGGCTTCGCTTTCTGTTGCAATAGCTTTTGCAAGTAAAGTTTTACCACAGCCGGGTGGACCATATAACAAGATACCTTTGGGAGCGGCTATACCCAATCTCTTAAACGCTTCAGGCTTTTTTAAGGGCCATTCGACAGCTTCAATTAGTTCTTGCTTTACAATTTCCAAGCCGCCAATATCTTCCCAATTAATATTTGGCAT
>JBHLOP010000127.1:0-5965 GCA_048940375.1 Promethearchaeota archaeon
CACTGCCAGTTCTGCACACCGACCATGCAGAAACGTCGTGATGTTCCATTGTCAAAAATAATCAAAGAAGTTGAGGTTAATGTTAAAGAAGGAGCAGACATGATCACTACTGCCACAGAAGATGCCTTACTCTATAAATGCAAAGATAAAAAGTTCATCCCGAATGAAGACGCTGTTATTGGATTATTTAAAAAGCTAGCAAGATATGATCAGATCTTAAGCATTCAACCCGCTCATATTAGTTTAGCTCCTGTTGTTGCAGTACCAAAACTGATAGAAGAATTATCAAACATCTTAATTGAGAAGACTTACTATAAGCATAACGGAAAGCCAAAGATAGCAGTAGAAACAGGCATTGAAAGTGGAAGTTCTCGCCTAATGGCAAAATATATGCGCGGAAAATCGCTTCCATTTAAACCTGAAGAGTGGCAAGAGGTTGTAACGCAAGCTTATGGTATATTAAACGATAATGACTGGGTTCCTTTATCGACTTTGATTGTAGGATTTCCCGGAGAAACAGAAGAGGATACAATCCAAACTCTTGAACTCATTGATGATTTAAAATCATATACCTCCTTTTTTGTTCCTCTGCTATTTGTACCACTTGACAAATGTATTTTACAAAATGAGAGAGGTGCAAATCTAAACACTCTTACAGACCTACAGTGGGAGTTTTTATCGAGATGTTGGAGATATAATGTGCAAATTTGGAAAGATACATGGTTTAGCTTTGAAAGTTTCTATAGAAAGGTGCTACAAAGTTCTCTCGCGAAAGTCATTGTTCCATTTATTGGAGCTGCTGCTTATCTTACATGGTTTAAAGGAAGACCCGGCGCTCAGTATTACAAAAAATTCATCTTTGAGGCTTCCCGAATTTAATTTGGTTTGAAAAGCCAACTATTTTGAATAATAACTCATTTTAGAGGTTAAAAACTTCAAAAATGTGAAATTGAATGAAAAATCTCATCCAACTTCGTCGATATTATGAAAGAGAAGGAGAAATACAAAACCATCAAGAATTATTGTTTTTGAAAACTTCAAACGTTTTTTTAATGCATGAACAAAGATACAGATTATTAGAAACGCTTAAAATCGTCCCACAATCCAAAAATCTTTTAGATATAGGATGTGGTGAAGGTTTAATGACAAATTTTTTCAAAGCAGATTTCAAAGTTGGAGTAGATATTTCGGTAAATAAAATCAAAAGAGCGAGGAAAAAGAAGGAACTCCACTTTGTAGTTGCGGATGCACATCATCTGCCTTTTATAGAAAAATTCTTTGATACATCGATATGTACAGAAACATTAGAGCACTTGGCATCTCCAAAAATGGTTTTTCAAGAAATGAATCGCTTAACAATGAAATACATAATCTTAAGTATTCCTTTAATTTCTTTTATTGAGAATACTCTCTTAAGGATGCAAGATAACGGCATAGGCTTTGATGAGATAGGAAAAGGTCATCTAAGAGTCTATCATAAAGAATCACTGAAAAAAGAATTAAAGAAACTGGTGCATTATAGAATAAAGAAAGTCAAGTGTGGATGCTTTGGTTTTCACAATCTTCTAAGAATGACCTTTGGAAGTTGGATGAGTAACAATTTTTGTCTTAAGATCTGTACGTTGTTTGACAAAATACTATCACACATGTTGCCCTTTAGATCTAAGCATTTGATTCTCTTGTTAAAGTTCACAGGATGACCTATTTCTGCAATTTCTACTTTAAGAAAGATAAAAAGAATAAAAGATACATTTGCTAAAAATGAGATTTAACAAAATGAGCTACCTAGTACTAAAAACCTTGAGGCTTCCTGCTTCAACAACAGATTCGATCTCCCTAACGGATTACGGAGGTTTTATCTCCGCAGGCTTACATTCCCTACGCCCCGTAGGACTCATAGAACTAATATCAAAAAATAAAAACACATCACGCAATTCAACACCATGTTAAAGCTGTGATGCTTATTGCATTTTTCAATATAAAATTTTAAGTAGTAGTTAAGTTCTTTGTGGAATACTATCAAGAATAGTTTTCTAATGAAACTTGAAGTAATTAGTTTGTTAGACATTTAATTTAAACTAGAAGTTGTCATCAAAAAATATTTACGACAGAATTTCTAAAACAATTATTACTCCTTGTTTAATCATAACTGTTATTGATTTATTAAAATTGAATTGGAGGCAATTACTTGATAACTATTGTATCTGGGGGTCTGAGGACGACCAGATTTCTAGAAGGGCTTCTACGAGTGATACCACAAGAAGATTTAGCGGTTATCGCAAATACTATAAACAATATAAATGTCTTAGGATTAGAAATATACCCAGATCTTGAATATTTAATATTCCTGTTAGCTGGAAAACTTGATATTCGATACTGGGAAACTATTCAGGGTGATACCTATAGTTTCATGGATGCTTTATCAGTTCTAATGGACAAGGAAGACTTATGGTTTCGTTTTGGGGATATAATATTTTCCCACGTAATCGTTCGCAAGCATCTTATGGCAACTGGAAAGTCATTTTCGGAAGCAATTGAAATAATCAAGCAGAAACTTGGCATAGTAGCGAAAGTACTTCCTATGACAAGCGATAAAGTAGTTTTTAAAGTAACCACGGAACAAGGAGATATGCCCTTTTTAGAATACAGAAATAAGGAACTCCAAGGACTTATAAAGGAAGTAAAAAAGATCGAATATGATGGAATCAAAGATGCAAAAGCTAATTCAAAAATTGAAGATACTTTATCAAAAAGTGATGCAATAGTCATAGGACCCAGCAATCCGCCCCTCAATATCGAGCCAATGCTTGCCTTTCAAGACATTAAGAATGCTATAGAAAAGGCAGCTTGCAGTGTTATTGCAATTAGTCCAGTGCTTGGCGATGAGCCAATTGATCAACCTATGAGACGACTTATGGAGGAAGCTATAGGAATTGGGACGGGGATAATTGATATTGTTGAACGTTACCCAGGACTTATTGATACGTTAGTTATTGATGAGAATGACGAAAAGTATAAAGAGCAACTCGAAGATTTGGGTATGGAAGTAATTGTTACAAAGGTTAGAATTGGCACTCAAGAAAATAGAATAAAACTTGCTGAAATTGTTGCGAAACTTATTTGAAGGCGTTCTTGCAGACATCCTGTAATAATTGGAGTCCTTTTTATGAGGAAACTATCCATTACTGTCCCTATTGAAGAGACTAAGAAGGTCATCCAACTCCTCGACGAAACAGGTTACGAATTTTCGGTTATTGAAGGAACGGACACCAATCTTATTTTGTTAGCGGTTCATACGGATGATGTCGGTCCCCTTATCACCGAACTCCAGAAAGAAGGGATAGGTCGTGTGACCGGAACTGTATATGTATCGCAAGCCGAGTTGGTAATCCCCTATAAACAGCACAAAATGAATACAACTGGAGCTAAGCGCATTGCAATTGAGGAATTATACAGAGATGTAGAAGAAAGTTCAAAACTAGACAGAAATTATATTATTTTTATTGCCCTTTCTGCAATTTTAGCGAGCCTTGGACTTCTTGCCAATAATGTCGTCGCAGTTATTGCCAGCATGGTGATTGCTCCCCTTATGGGTCCTATTATAGGCACATCACTCGGCACTGTTCTAAGTGATAGGAAATTATTTAAAGAGGGTCTAAAAGCAGAAATATTTGGTTTATTGCTCTCAATCGCTGCAGGTTTTGTTATAGGCTATTTATATCCTGAAGCAGAAGTTACTTCTGAAATCTTGTTAAGGGCTTCTCCGACACTTTTTGACGTAGGCCTTGCTGTTGTCAGTGGATCAGCAGCTGCAATATGCTTCACTAGTGGAATAGCTACAGCATTAGTTGGAATTGCTATTGCAGCCGCACTCATGCCACCAGCGGTAAATGTAGGTCTTGGTTTGGCACTCCAACGATATGATATAGCTCTTGGATCTGCTCTCTTACTATTAACAAACGTTTTTAGCATTAATATCACCGCATTGGCAGTTTTTTGGCTTAAAGATGTGAAACCAACTCTTTCATTGCGCAGAAAAAAACTCGCAAAAGGATTACTTAAAAAACGAGGTCTCCTCGTTATAATTGCAATTCTTGTTCTTTGCCTCCCAATTGGGATTACAACCTATAATGCGATCATACAAAACAGCGTACAGAGAACAACAACACGGATTGTTGACGAAGAAATTGCTAAAATCCCAGGGGCTGAAGTAGCGGAAATTGATACGCTTCTTAATTTGCAACGGAGAAAATTGTTTGTGGAAGTCAAAGTAGATAGTGAAAGACCTGTAGGAGTTGAAGTAGCACAAACTATCGCAGAACGCATAACGCAGGAGACTGGTTTCGAGACAACAGTTGAAATTCGAACGTTTCTAGTACAAAGCGTGCTTTATGAGCCTTCGTAAACTACCTCAGGCTGAAGCTGTGAGGCTTGTAGCTGTACTTAGTTTCAGTCATCTTCGATGCCGCAGAAGAGTTTCAACATCATCGCACGCTACATCATGGGCGTGTTTACAGCAGCCCAGCCCAATAATCCGCCGATAAAGTTAAATCCATTAAACATCTTAAATTCGTACAAAATTCATATGAACAATTTATGCCAATAACCCGCACATATTCTTAATATATTTTTGATAATCTGAGGTGTTGTGATCAATGACTACTACTCTAAAGGCATCAACAAAAATATTGGAATTGACAAAAGAATTTCCTTTCTTATCTGATACGCTAGTTCAAATTTCGCCAAAGCTTAAACGATTGCAAAATCCTATACTACAAAAAACCATTGGTGGAAGTGCTACTTTAATAGATGTTTCTAAAATGGCTAAAGTTCCTTTAAATCAGTTATTCGAAATTTTGGCAGAATCGATTTCAAAAAATGCCAACGTAACTGTCGAGATTGACAAAGAAGACATGGCAAAAGGTGAATGGCAAGAAGAACTCGCAAAAAGACAAAGGGCCATGAAAGATCTCGTGCTGGAATTGCATCGGGGAGAAAAAATTGAAGAATTACAGGCAAAATTTAAGGAGATTGTTAAGGATGTAAGTGCAACTGAGATTGCTGAAATGGAACAGTCACTTATCTCTTCCGGTGAACTCACAGCAGAACAAGTTACTGCAATGTGTGATTTGCATGTACAAGTTTTTAAAGAATCGCTAGATATTCAGCAGAAACCTGAAACTACACCTGGCCATCCCATTCATACATATATGAGAGAGAATGAGGAAGCTCAGAAATTTATTGACAATCTCAAGAACAATCCAAATGATGAAACTGCTCTTAATGAACTACGCTTAATTCTTGTGCATTACAGTAGATTAGAAAATCAACTTTTTCCTTTGCTTGAAAGTGCTGGGGTAACAGGTCCTTCCACAGTGATGTGGGCAAAACATGATGAAATCCGTGAGAAATTTAAAAATGTAAATGAAACAAACCTAAATGAGTTGCTTGCTGCCGTTGAAGATATGATTTACAAAGAGACAAATATTCTCTTTCCAATGTCCTTAGAAAATCTTTCAGAATATGACTGGGTCAAAGTTAAGTCTGGAGAAGAAGAAATTGGGTACGCTTGGATCACGCCAGGAGATGAATGGAAACCTATTACTCCACTTGATATTCATCAAGCCACCGACCAAGAGCCAGAATCCCCCCTCATTCAGTTAAATACTGGGAGTTTGACGCTTTCACAAGTAGATCTGATTCTTAGGCACTTACCTGTTGATATCTCATTTGTTGGAGTGGATGAAAAAGTAAAATATTACTCCGCAACAGACGACCGGATATTCCCAAGAAGCCCTGGAGTTATTGGAAGATATGTAGTTAATTGCCATCCTCGGAAGAGTTTTGACAAAGTGGAAAAAATCTTGACAAACTTTAAGGAAGGTAAAAAAGATAAAGCAATATTTTGGATTCAATTAAATGGTCGCTTTATCCTTATAAGTTATTTCGCTGTTAGAGATGATAA
>JBHLOP010000128.1:0-5961 GCA_048940375.1 Promethearchaeota archaeon
AATCCAACCTCATGGATCGAAATGTATGAAGTCTTAGGGAAAGGTGGTTTTCGCCATTCTCCTCGATTTAAAACACTCAATAGTCCAACTTATTTAGTCGTGAACACAGAAGCTGCAAAACAAGTATTTTTTATTGATTGATTAAACAATAAAAACTGTTCTCTATATCTTCTATGGATTTGCTTACCGTCGTATAAAGAAAAAAGGAATATATATTGGAGACGTATCGAACTCTTGAGAAGGAATTAGCTGTTCCCGATGAATTCAGACCGGTTCTTAGAAGGTTAATATCCCTAGAGGAAAGCCAAGTTTTAGTTTTGATAACCAAGGAGTTTCATACCCTCTCAACTATAGTGAACAGACTTGGAAAGACAAATTCAGAGGAGATATGTTCGCTGCTCGAGGCGCTCTATCAAAAGGGGATTGTTAGTAAGAAGAAGATCGATGGTAAAGAGGCTTATCGCTGTAGACGATTTTACAACATCATCAGTCAATATCTTCAAGAACACCGATATGAGGAGTTAGGAATCGAAAATCTTCATGCACTCCGACAATTCTATAGCTTCACTCGAATCGAAAAAACCGAAAAAGACATCAAAACCGGTCGAATAAGTTCTTCCTCGAAAGTTATACCCATCGAAAAAGCGTTCGACGCAAGACAATACATCTTGCCGACAGAACAAGCCCTTCATTTCTTGAAGGAGGCTAACACTGTTGCCCTTACTGATTGTGGATGTCGAATGACCTTTGAAAACTGCAAGAACCCAGTAGATACATGCCTGCTCTTTGATGAAGAAGCCAAATATCTTATTTCACGAGGGTACGCGAGACAGATAACGCTAGACGAAGCAAGAAAGGTTCTCAAAATCGCCAATCAGGCTGGATTAGTGCATCTCACATTGTATCTGCCTGACCAGAAGGTTTACGCTGTCTGCAGTTGTTGCCCCTGCTGCTGTCATGATTTACAACCGCTCTTAGAATATGGAAAGACATCCTTCGTGGCAAAATCCGACTACATTGCAACAGTCGATACAGAATTGTGTGACGGGTGTGGTATCTGCATAGAGAGATGTGTCTTCAGTGCTAGAAAACTGCAAAACGGAAAATCTACACTTATCGCAGAAAAATGCTATGGATGCGGGCTATGCGTTACAACATGCCCCACAGACGCAACAAAACTCGTCTCAGAGAAACACAAGACTACTTAACTCAAAAACCTACGAATGAATGTGAAGTCGCCTCTAACTGAGCTATATGATTCTACCTGAAACACTATGGAAAACCTATTTTCATGTAGAATAATTCGTATAAAATCGGTTTTACAGAAGAAATCTCCCCTAAAATCCCATATAATAAATGTATGTTCTTTTTCATCTTTTTTTATTTTTTTGGTGAAGAAATCCAAGTCGCCAACAATTATATATATGACAATTTCGTCTATCGATGAATACCATTATTATAGGGAAAAGGGGTGGGAAGGTTACAATATGTCTTCAGAATCAGCCATTCGCTCGTTTCTTAGACGACGCCCGTTGGTCGGGTATTTTCTACTCACTTTCTTGATCTCTTGGGCAATTCTGATCCCTGCGGTTTACGTTTTTCTACAGCTTCGGGTAGAAACGTATCCTTGGTGGCTTTTATTGCTCGGAATGCCGGGCGCATATGGCCCCTCTATCGCAGCAGTAATTATGGCTGGGGTTTTGGAGGGTAAATCTGGAGTCAGAAGGCTGCTTTCGAAATTTCTTATCTGGCGGATTCACTTGACATGGTACTTATTCGTGTTTTTAACACCACTTGCCTTGCTTTTTGCTGCGATCGGTCTTATTGCTTTGCAAGTGGGGGGAATAGGTCAGTTTGACCCGACCAACTGGTACCTCCTGATCGTTGTCTATATATTGATTGCTTTGCCCGTTGGTCCTCTGGCTGAGGAACTCGGGTGGCGTGGTTATGCGTTACCAAGACTGCAAGCGAAGTATAGTGCCTTGGTTAGTAGTCTTATTTTGGGGCTTATATGGACCTTTTGGCACATCCCTTTATTCTGGCTCCCAGGTGCCGCAATTCCTTCAATTTTCGAGGTTACTGCATTGACTATATTTTTATATCTTGGAAGTATTACTGGTGAAGCTATTCTTTTGACCGCAGTTTACAATAATACCAAAGGGAGCGTTTTAATCGCGGTAATATCTCACACAATGTTCAATGCTGCTGGGAATATCGTGTTTTCTATGTTTCCAGACATATCATTCAGTCTGCATTTACAAATTTACATTGCGAACATTATTCTGATGTGGATTCTGGGTATTATGATATTATACTTGAAACCTGGAACAATCATCAGGGAGAACGATATAATCTCTTGAAAACAGATCATTCTACCTGAAACTCTTTGAAAAACCTTATTTTCAGGTAGAATTAAGTATTTGATCTGGCCTCTTCCTATTGACTATGACAAGATATTGTGAGTCATCCTCAAATTAAATGCTACTTTTCCGCTTTCTCTACAAGGGAAGCGCCTACTATAAGTGCGATTATCCCTACTGCCACAGCAAAAGCTGGATTGGTACCTGCGAAGAACGGTGACACACCTGCAATATAGCTGATCACTCCTTCAGCCAGCATCAGAGCTCCTAACACGATGACAATGATACCTTCCACCAGTCTACCTATACTTTTAATTTCCATGAACTCAAAATGAATCCTTTTGGCTTTATAAAATTACGTGACGTTTATGTCAGTAACGTTCAGTTCTGAAAATATTTTCCTTAAAAATTCTAATTGAATCATGTTGGAGAAATAGAAAGCCTAACTGCTTTAAGCGTGAGGTAGTTTACAGGTTTTGAATTGATGAATAATTTTCAGGTTGCCAAATAAATTTTCCTGCTTCTACAACTAAAATAACTGATGCACTCACCATTATAATTATAGCCCATTCCCCTAAGGTTAGTGGTGCCGTATTAAATAATGGCTGAAGAATGGGTACATATATCACTACTAACTGTAAGACAATTGAAGAAGCAACAGCTAGAAGTAGCCATGCATTAGTGAAAAGACCCAGTTTAGTAATAGAGTGTTTTTCAGAACGGCAATTAAATGCATTAAACATTTCAAACATTACGAGCATGGTGAAAGCAATTGTTTGAGTTTTTTGAATGGTTGCTCCGCTATTTACAGCCCATGTATATACAGGTATGATGCCCACTGTTATTAAAATCGCAACTGAGGCTATCAACCAAAGAATTCTTTTCGTAAATACACTTTCAAGTGGATCTCTTGGTGAACGGTGTAATACGTCAGGATCTCTTGGATCTATGCTTAGTGCTAATGCAGGAAGCCCATCCGTAGTCAAATTTATCCACAGAAGTTGAATTGCAATTAAAGGAAGCGGAAGTCCCATTAAGCTTGCAATGAGTAGTAAAAGAATTTCGCCAGCATTACAACTAAGTAAATAGGCCAAATATTTCTTTATATTATCAAAAATACCCCTCCCTTCCTCTACTGCAGCCACAATGGTGGCAAAGTTATCATCCGTAAGAATCATATCGCTCGCTTCTTTTGATACATCAGTGCCAGTAATACCCATTGCTACACCAATATCTGCCATTTTTAGTGCAGGTGCATCATTTACTCCATCTCCTGTCATGGCAGTGATGTGTCCACCCTTCTGTAATGCACTTACTATACGCTGTTTATGTTCAGGTGAAACACGTGCATAAACCGATACATTTTCTACCATATTTTCAAACTTACTATCTGAAAGTTCGTCCAGTTCTGAGCCAGTTAACACGAGATCATTGGGTTTAAAAAGATCAATTTCCTTTGCTACTGCCATTGCTGTGAGTTTATGATCGCCGGTAATCATTGTCGTCTTGATACCTGCTTGATTGCACTCTTGGATCGCCTGTTTTACTTCCTCTCTTGGCGGGTCTATCATGCCTTCGAGACCAATAAAACAGAAGCCATTTTGCAAATTATCCTCAGAAATATCCTGTTCTTGTGATAAATGCTTGTAAGCTACCGCCAATACTCTTAAGGCCTCAGAAGCCATATTTTGATTGATCTTTAAAATGTTTTTCCTATTTTCTTCATTTAAAGGAGCGTTATGACCATCTTCATACACATCCGTACACATATCCAATACAATCTCGGGAGCACCCTTGAGATATGCAACTATGTCGCCATCGGCATTTGAGTGAACAGTAATCATCATTTTACTTTCCGAAGTAAAAGGTATTTCCCAAACGCGTGGATACTGTTTCTTGAGATTGTCTTGCCATAAGTCTGCTTTTGCTGCGGCAACGTTAATAGCTATCTCTGTCGGATCACCAAACACGGAAAGATCGCCGTGTGAGGTCTTTTTCTTTTCAAAACATGAATTAGTGCACAAAGTACTGCCTTGAAGCATGAGTGAAATGTACGCATCATTTCTAGGCTCTATAGGCCTGCCTTCGTATAGGAACTCTCCTTGTGGATCAAAACCAACTCCCGTTATGTCAAATGTTTTTGAGTTTGTATAAATCTTTGAGATGGTCATTTCATTTTTAGTTAGAGTTCCCGTTTTATCACTACAAATGACAGTAGTACAACCAAGTGTTTCAACAACAGGTAATTTACGTACAATGGAATTCCTTTTTGCCATTCGTTGAACTCCGACTGTCAGCGCTACAATCACTACAGCCGGTAAAGCTTCTGGAACCGCTGCTACTGCTAAAGAAACTGACCAAATAAAAATCTGTATCAGAAGTACTTGATTTAAGAGCGCAAAATTGAACCCAGTCTCGTGATAGACAAGTATCAAGGCAACAAAAACGACCACAACAATGCAGAGGATTCCTAACCATTTACCAATATGGTCTAGTCGTTGTTGAAGAGGTGTTTGTCCTTCTTCGGCGCTTTGGATGAGTTTTGCTATTTTCCCAAACTCGGTTTCCATTCCCGTTGCTACAACAAGTCCAGTCCCTCTTCCATATGCAACCGTTGTGCCAGAATATGCCATATTTATCCGATCTGCTAGAGGCATATCCTTATCAAGAGGGAGAATAGACTTTTGGACTGGGACAGATTCACCAGTAAGCGATGCTTCGTCAATTTTGAGATTAATTACTTCGATCAGACGAACATCTGCAGGAATTTTGTTTCCCATTTCGAGAAGAACAATATCACCAGGAACTACCTCCCTAGACGGGATTTCTTGAGTGATATCATCACGTTTAACACGCGCAACAGGTGCTGCAATCTGTTTTAGTGCTTCAATTGCTTTTTCTGCTCTAAATTCTTGTATAAATCCAAGAACGGCAACAGCAATAATAATTGCGAAAATCACACTTGCGTCAAGAATTTCGCCTAGGAGCGCGGAAATAGCCACAGCTGCCAAAAGGATGATAATCAGAAATGATTTGAACTGCTCTGCAAATAGTACTAAAACATTTTTCTTCTTTCCTTCCTCAATTTCATTGTAACCTGTTTGTAGGAGACGTTTTTCTGCATCTTCGCAGTTTAAACCACTCGTATTAGAGTTAAAAGCTTCTAAACATTCTTCGACTGATGATACACTGTGATTCACTTGAGATTCTTGTTTTTTCAACGATATAGCACCAGAATATCATTATTACTTTCAAGTATTATATGAGAATAATAAATTCGCTCTTCTAATTAGATGAAATACGGCGCTAAAGAAGTTTGCCAAACTTATTAAAGCTTTTGTCAATTTCATAATTTGCATAAATTGTGCAAAAAAAACATATAAACTTTCGCTTACTTGGAGAAAAGTTTAAATACTTTGATATCTCTACTATTGAATGTAGAGCCATCAAATTCGAACCGAAAAAAATGTGAAGAAAAAAATGATAAACTATAAAAAGTAGAGTTGACAATTATTATACAATCAGAAAATATATCCAATATTGAAACTATTAGATGGTGTGTAATATGAAACTCCCCTGCAAAAATGTTCCTTTGATCTAT
>JBHLOP010000129.1:0-5932 GCA_048940375.1 Promethearchaeota archaeon
GGTTTATAAAAGGGATTTTCAAAGATCTCTTGAAACATTATTAAATCTCGTTCTTCATTCGATCCAGGAAGACCTGGCATAATATGATATGCCACTTTCATTCCTGCATCCTTTAAAATGCGGGTAGCGTCAATAACGTCCTGAACTGTGTGACCTCTTTTACATATCTCATAGACGTCATCAAAAATAGTTTGTACACCCAATTCAACAGTAGTAACGCCTAACTGAAGCATATCATCTGTATGGGATATTTTGGAATAATCCGGGCGCGTTTCGACAATGATACCTACAAGTTTTCGCTGTGCTGTTTCTATAGCCCTTTTTAGTTCTTCAAAATCAGAATATCGTTCATCACATAGCGCTTCAAGGCATCTGTGAACAAAACGTAGTTGATATTCATAGGGTAAATAAGTGACTGTTCCGCCTTTCAAGGATAGGAGAATCTTGTCTGTAGCATGACCAATAAGTTCCAATTGATGAAGTCTCGTCTTTACCTGCAAATAAGGATCATAGTTGTTTTGTATACCTCGCATTGTAGAAGGTTCGTGCCCAGTGTAACTCTTTGGAACATCTGAAAAAGTAGGACAATAGATACATGACTGATTAGGGCAAGGATAAGGCTTTACCATAACTGCAACAACAGCAATACCTGAGATTGTGCGCATAGTCTTTGTTTTTAATATAGGCAGAAGAAGCATTTTTTCCTCTGGAGTTGTGTGAGAAAGAATAGTAGCATTAGAAACAATACCCACCGAAGGATATCTCTTTGCATGACGTTTTTTTAGTTTCTGAACGAACTGTGCATCTACCTCAGGTAAAGTAGTAAGTAAGTCTTCAATAATTCCTCGGCAAACTACTTCTTCTAACGTACTTGACACTATAATTGCGCCTCAAATTCTCTTTAAGATATAATCAATTTGTCTTAGAGAACCTTAAGATCTTTAAAAGGCTTCGTTGCGAGCACAATTATTTTTCTTATTCAGTAATAGGTATAAGTCTACCTGAAGGGTCTCGTTTAGAATGTCCAAACTCTTTCAGAGTGCGAAGCACTTGAGACTCAAAAATCGGACCATCTTTACAGACGATTTGCTCATCAATACAGCAACTACCACATAATCCAATACCACACTTCATGTATCTCTCAAGACTTGCCTGGAATGCAATACTCTTTGATTCTGCCATATTAAACGCAGTTTTAAGCATAGACTCAGGCCCACAAGCGTAGATTTGATCGAAGGTCTCCTTTTGAAGAGTGTCATCCATCAACTCTGTCACTAACCCATGAAAACCCATTGATCCATCATCTGTAGCTATTGACAAGCGAAAGTTTTCATTTATTGTATATTCTTGCAACGAATTCTGGAATAAGAGTTCATCTTTAGTTAATGCTCCAATAAGGACTTTCACGGATTCGTTTGTTTCAATAAGTTTTAAAATAAGTGGAAAGAGGCATGCCATACCGACTCCTCCTCCTACGACCAATATACGACTACCAGCAATGTTAAACCCATTCCCATAGGGACCTCTCACACCAATAAGTGAACCTTCGCTCATTGAGTGCATTATTTCTGTAGAAGAGCCCACTTTTTTCACAGTGATTCCAATAAGTTCTTTTTTGGGATCAAAATACGATAGGGACATAGGAATTTCATCATAGAATGTCCATATCATAAGAAATTGACCTGGAATTCCTTGCTGGGCTATTAAAGGGACTTTCATAAAAAAGGTTTTAATAGAGGGAGTGTTTGTTTCGATTTTTTCAATGGGTATCACAATAGGTTTGTTCATGCTACTATCACCTTTCTTGATCTTACAAAAACAATTCCTTAACAGCTTTCTCAAACATATCAACATTATTACTCTCTATTTTGAGCTCTGAGCGCGCTATTTTTTCTAATCTTTTATCAGCACAATTTTTATCATTTTTTATCGTGTTTGGCATAAGAGAGATCTGTCTTCTTGTCAAGGGGACATTTGCAGCGATTTCTAATGCTTTCGGGACGCATTTTTCGCCGTATTTCTCTTCAATTTGTAAGAACAAATCGTATCCTGCTGTGTAAGGATTAACAACAGGTTTATCATATTTTAAGGCAAAATATTCATGCTTCACATTAAGTTCTTCGCTTTCAAATACCGTTTTTTTGAAACTTTCAATCTCGTGGTGAATCTGTTGAATGAATTGTGAATCTTTATCTGAAGTTTTTTCAAGCAGTTTTTCGAAAGTCTTTAACTCTAACCATGTTGCGAATCCTTCATCAACTATCAATGTAGAAACTGCAAGCCATTGAATCCCCGTAGCATACTTATTTGATATTTTTTCTAGTTCTATCGTGAGTAATTCTATACCTTTGTGGTGGTATTCTAGTTCTAGCAATTTTTTCCCTAAAGTTGTAAACTGTTGAAAGAAACCATGACCAAATTTTTCATGTATGATGATGCTTAGAAGATTCGCGATAGATTGCGGATAGAGGTATGTCTCCAGATCATAAAGGATATTTACCTCACCTAGAGGATTTACAAAAGCCATTTGTTGTATTGGGATCTCGGAAATTTCTGTCTTTTTTGAACGGTGCTTCTTCCCACGTTCTTCGGATTCATAACGGAAATAATACTCTGCTAGAGTTTCGCGATATGAATTGATGTCATGATATAGGATAGGAAATTTCCCGATTACGATTCCTAGTTCCTGCAGGATATCCTCTACTAGATCGATTTTTTCATTAATTTCACTTACCACTCCAGTTTTCAATGTATTTTTTGGATACACCTGTATCGAAAGAGGTGATGTAAAGGCTCTGCGTTTTTCGTTTTTTGTGTTTAGGAATATTAATCTCGGATGAGTCTTGTTATAAAACGGTGCAGATGCTTGAATTGTGAATTCGATATCTATTAAATGTCCAGGGGATAAAAAGCGATTAATTTCCACTGTGCCATTCTTTACCAATTGTTTCTTTGAAACTACATTTATATCCTTCTTAGGGAACATACCATCAATTTGTTTTATGTAGACCGAAGTATCAGAAGTAATTTCTATTGAGTATTGTATTTCTTCATCCATCTCTATTTGGTTCTTATTAAGGGATATAACAAAGTTAACACCACTAGGCTCAAACTTAGTAGTCACATCAAATACTGGAGTGTAAGGCGTGAAAGGTATTGCGATGGGTTTGAAGATATTTATCTCAATATTATTTAATTGTGGCAAGGTAGCAAGCAAATCCTTTACAAATCCATAACGTTCCATATCTTCAGCGTCTTTAAAATGCTGAAGTGCTTCGCTCAGCACGGCTATTATTTTATCATTAAGCGTATTTTTTTCTGTCGGATCGTCGGTTTTTTGGAATAATAGTGAATAATAGGTATAATTCAACAATTTCAGGAATCCTGAAACACTTTTAGCCGTCCTCTTGAAAATTTTTAAAGAATTGGTTGCATTTTCGAAGAATTGACAAGCATGGGTAAAATTCATATCTAATTCTGCTGGATTGAGGTCCGTCTCACGGCGCATAATTTCTAACGCATACATCCAGCCTTGGCAAAAGAACTTCAATCCTTTACAGAGTTGGTTTAGGCGTTCATCGGATGTTAATACTTTTGACGCACTTTCAAATTGATCAGCAGCAATGGCAAGATAAGATGCGGCATTTTGATAATCGCCTTCTCTTGCTGCTAGTTCAGATTTTTCGAGACCAAATAATCCATTTGTGAACTCATAGTAACCTGCTATATGGCTGTTTCGATCTACAAAGGGTGATAACTGGGTGCTCGCCACTTTAAGCAGTTCTACTGCTTCTTCACTTTCTCCCGTGTAACGATAGATTAATGACTGCAAAATATTAGATTGAGCAAAGCAAAAAGCCTTTGATGATTCTAAAAAGAGTTGTTGCTGATCATATGCTCTTCTATCGATGTAATACTGAAATTGAGGTTCAAGATCTTCAGCGTGATGTTGTGTGGCCTCATCAAAAAGTCGGGTAACATTGGATAAAATTTGAATCGTTTCCCTATAGTTTTCATCAATAAATCGCATTGATGCCTCTTCAAACAATGCATAAATGTTATACAAAATTCCATCATACGAATACTGTTTGTGTGATTGCAAAACTGAACTTGCCTTGGTATATAAAGCCATAGCTTGTGCATAGTCTCCTTTAGAATGAACTTCCTTAGCTTTTACACCCAACAATCGGGCTTGTAGGTATGTTTTCAAATCGTGATAATAGCTATAGTCTTTTCCTGCACGAACAATTCTTTCTATTAGATTAGAAGCTAATTCATAGTATTTCATAGATAAATTATAGTCTTGATAATCTTCAGCACTAATAGCAATTACATACGCTGCAAAAAGTGCATCTGTAAAATTTTCAGTCTCTAATGCAGAATTATACGTTTTCTTTGCATAGAATATACATTTATTGGAATATTTTTGATCACGTTCGACTTTTGAGAGATCTAAATAAATTTCATAAAGATCTCGCCATATAAAATAAACCTGAGGTGAATATGTTGCACTAAACTTCTCTTCTTCTAAAATGAATTGTTCACTTTTTTTCAGGTATTCAAGTTTTTCCTGACGAGATGATGCTAATGAGGCTTTCAGCATGTAGACTGTATTGAGAACGTAATATTGCTCCACTTTATCTCGAATACTTTTCATTCTATTTGATTTGTAAATTTCTTTCAATTTTTCTGCAATTTTTAACGCTTCATCTATATAAATTTTGAAATCTTCTTCTTTTACAGCCTCAAAATAAACGATAGAAGTATTAGTGCGTGCTTGGATTGCGTATCGATAGAATTTCAAGTGTGGCTGATGGATTATGTTTTCATATTCCTCTGCTTTCTTAAAATCTTCTAAAAGATTATTGAACAACTCCTTCTTTCTTCGGCTAATCCCTGCTGCATAATTGATTTGAAGTAATTTTAATCTGAGAATGTTTAAGAAAGCAATATATTCAAATTCGATTGAACCATATGCGCGAGCGACTTCAAATAAGATTTCATAAGAATGCATAAATTCGATATAATGCTCTTCTGTAGTAGCAAAATCTCCTTGTAGCATCATGGAGTGTAATTCCTTAACAAATGCAGAAATATAAGATGACAAGATACGCGCGTCTCTGATATCTGTTTTATTCCCATATCTTGTGGCTTGAACCGCCAATTCTTTTGCTTGATCTAACATCAACTGTCTCTTATTAAGGCTTAATTCTTTGGCTTTGATAATGAGTTGAGATATAAGTCCATAGGCGCGCCAAACACATCCGATAGAATAATATCCATAATATTCTTCCTTTTCCTGTTTGTTCTTCGCCTGATTCACTAATTTGATGATTTTCCCACCTAATTCAAAAATAGTCTGAAGAGTTGCATCTTCATCTTCGTATTTCATAGTGTGATACCTAACAAGGCATTCAAGACAAAATGACCTTAAAAGAAGTCTTAGTTGGTTCGTTTTTTTTAATTTATTCTGCACATTGTGCACTAGTTTGAGTGCTCGTTGATATAATACGCTACGCTCATCATTGTTTTCTACCACTAAAGAATATTCAACGTAAACTCTTATCATGTCTAGAATGAAAACAGGATCGCTATTATGTATTCTTTTCAATTTGTTGAGTATCTTGACAATTTTCTTTTTTCTTTCATCAAAAGTTCGAAGTTTAAAATAACTTTCAAGTTCATTCTTGAAATCCATTTGCAATCGCCAAAAAACGTTATTCATTTTTTACTCTCGCTGGAATATCATTCCTCAAATTCATTTCAATATAAGAATAGAATACAATTCAAATAAAAATATTAGAAAATTAAATCATACTTAGGAGAAAGCAAATTTGGACTTTAATTGATAGAATTTCTTTATTTTTGACAATATATTTTATAGAATTGTTTTTATTTTATATTTTTTTTAAAAGGCAGTTCTATGTCATCC
>JBHLOP010000004.1:0-2110 GCA_048940375.1 Promethearchaeota archaeon
GATTTAGAGGCAGAATTGGAGGAAATTGGAGCAGAAGAGGAAGAAGAACTAGAAGAAATATCAGAAGATGAGATTAAAGTTACTGAGAAGGAAGAGATATATAAAGAACTTATGCAAGTTCGCGGAATAGGAAAGAAAACAGCGGAAAAAATTGTTGAACTTGGAGTTACATCGATTGAAGAACTGGCGTCACTTGAAGTAGATATAATACCAGAAACAGCCGATGTTTCAACTAACTCATTAAGGAACTGGGTAAAAAACGCACAAAAGCATCTTAAAAGGGAAACTGAGGAAACTGAGGAAATTGAGGACGAGGAAGTTGAAGAGATAACAGATGAAGAATTAGACAAAATCGAAGCAGAACTAGATGAATTAGAAGATTTAGATGAAGAAGACATAGATGCTTTGCTTCTGGAAGACGAGTAAGAAGAAACTTAAGTATTAATGTTATTTCTTAATTCTTTATTCACTTATTATAGGAAATCTCCTATCTGATGGGATGAGTAACTCATCCTAGGATACTTTCCTTATTGAAATCGAAAAAGACAGCTGTTTCAGAATCATAAGTAATTTTGTATTTTTTCGTATCATCTATTTTTCCAATATCAAACGTTGACAAATCATGTGATTTAAGAAGTTTAATTGCCTCTGAGATATGATTTGGTTTGATCGTAAGAATAAACCCCGTAGAAATGAAGATTTTTGTCCAGTGGTCAAGTGGGACTTGCTCAGGTTTATTTTTCTCAATTTGGTTTAGGTCGATAGTAGCACCAACTTTACTTGCCTCGAAAAGCATGCCGAGTGTTCCTAGAATCCCAGCGTTACTTATATCTTTGCAAGCTGTTGCAAATCCAGTTTTCCCTATTTCACAAATAGCTTGCCTCTGTCGAAGTACCTCTTCGGATGATTTCATTGAGGTACAATCCCAACCAAAAGTGTATTTTTGCCCTACATGCCCCTTTGTATCTATAGCTGTGAGTACAATATCCCCTGCTCTTGCTCCACTGCTTGAAATCCTGTGTTCTCTTTGAACTCTGCCAATTATTCCAGCACTAGCAATATTTCTGGTGTCATTTGGGTGAGTATGTCCACCTACAATGGGTACTCTAAATTTCTTAGATCCATCAATGATCCCTCTAACCAGTTCTTCGCCAATTTTCTTTTGGTTGTTCTCATATGCTAATATTAAGACCATTGCTAATGGTGTACCGGCCGTTGCATATATGTCATTTATATTTACCATAACAAGTGAATAACCAGCCATATATGGATTAACTTCAATGAATTTTTCTGTAATACTATCCGCATGGAATACTATCTCATAATCCGATTTAGTATCAAATTCAATGCTTGCACAATCTTCACCTTTGAATAAAATAACATGAGGTGATTTGAATCCCTTAATTTCCAATTCCTTAAGGATCGGTTCGGTATTTTTTTTCGATATTATTGCTGGAAATTCTTTCAAGTCAGATAAGAATTTGTTGAAATTCATTTTC
Organism: Promethearchaeota archaeon; assembly: GCA_048940375.1. GTDB lineage: Archaea > Asgardarchaeota > Sifarchaeia > Borrarchaeales > Borrarchaeaceae > Borrarchaeum. Next base: position 1,500 of record JBHLOP010000004.1, read on the forward strand.
ATTATCATCACAATAAGTTTATCACTTATTTAGATACAAAGAAATGTAATTATCAATTCCACTTAAAATTTCTGTAGAAACTGAAAAACCAAAAAATATAAGTTTCAAAAACCTAACTATAGATTTCTTAAAGTTTATTTTTTTGTGATGAGAAACGGACGTGAGAATTTATGAGTGGGCTTCTTGAATGGTTTAAATCGAGACGTGAATCTGAAGTAATTCGAAAAACCCGAGAACATTCCTTAAAAGTTAATCAAGTAGTTCATGAAACACAAGCATTCATTGGAAAAAAATTGAAAGGAAAAACGCCTGAAAGAACTCAAATAAGAACTGAACAAATCGAAAAAGAAGCTGATTTTCTAAGAAGAGAAATTTTCTCGATTTTGACGACTGGAGAGATTGATCCAAATGCAAGGGAAGATTTGATGCACATTGTCAAGAGAATGGACGACGTAGCAAACAATGCAAATGCATCGGTGAGAAGAATGTCTTTACTCAATGTTGATAACTTCCCTGATGAACTTAAAAACTTAGTCTTAAAGATGATGTCACTTTCATTAGAATGTAGTGACATGCTGAAGGAGTGTATTGAAAAACTCGGAATTAGTACA
>JBHLOP010000004.1:2210-6011 GCA_048940375.1 Promethearchaeota archaeon
TGAAAATGTTTATTCCAGTTCTAAAGCCTTTTCCAGCCCTTCTTCTGGATAATCAAAAATTAGAGTTTCTCTTGGATGAAAATATATAGTTACTTGTTCATCTTCTTCGAACCATTCGAGTGTTGCTTTTTCTCTAACTATTACCCTCTCTTTATTTTCAAGGTAGACTTCGTATCTGTTCGTGCCGCTAATGAATTTCGAGCTTTCAACTTTTCCGTGAAAATAATTTGGCTTATTTATTTTTCTCTTAGGGTAAATTTGAATATCTTCAGCTCTTATGCCAAGAACAATTCGGGAATTTTCGGCTTTGGATATCTTGTTAGTTTCAGCTCTTAAGCCATTATCAAGTTCTATTATTGTCGAATTCTTCTCCACTTTTTTAATCTTGCCTGCAAAGAAATTAGTATCACTGAGAAAATTTGCAACAAAAATACTTTTTGGATTCTCATATACTTCAGCTGGCGTACCAATTTGGATAAGAGTTCCTTCTCTTAAGATAGCAATTCTATCTGCTATTAAAAAGGCTTCAATAATATCATTAGTCGCGTGGATTGCCGTTACATTTAAATCTTTTACAATCTTTCGAAGTTCCTTTCGTAATGCCATTCTTATTCTTGCATCTAATGCGCCAAGCGGTTCATCCAAAAGTAGTAACTGCGCCCCACTCATCAACGTACGTGCTAATGCCACTCTTTGTTTCATTCCACCGCTTAGTTCTTTTGGAAGGGCACCTCCTCTTCCAGTAAGTACCATAAGTTCTAACATTTCTCGGGCACTTTTTCTAGATTCGTCTAAACTCTCTCCTTTAACTCTAGGGGAATATATCAAATTATTTATGACATCTAGGTGAGGAAATAATGCATATCGCGCAAAAACAAAACCTATGTTTCGGTTTTCTGTGGGTATATTATTTACACTTAAATTATCGATATAGATCTCGCCTCCCTTATCGGGCTGGATTAAACCAGCAATTAATTTGAGGGTAGTGCTTTTACCACTACCGGTGGGTCCCAGCAATATAAGGTATTCGCCGTTGTTGATTGTTAAATTAAGATCATTTAATGCAACAAGGTTATCATATTTTTTTGTAACATGCATTAGTTCAACTTTAGGTGACATTCGTAATTCAACCTCTACGTTTGACTATTCTAAAGATAAATGAGGTGCAAGCCCATCGCTTGGATATCGGAAAACAACAGCCAATGAGGTATCCATTCGAACCGTTACAATATCTTCAATGTTAAAGGACGGTGGAGCACGAGCAAATTCCTTTACCCCTATTGTCTCACCTGCATCTAGTTTTACTTCATATGAGTGCCGATCTCCTAGAAATCTATACCCAATTATCTCTCCCGGAATGAAATTGCGAGCGCCTAATCTTTCAATAGAATGTATTTTCAGTAATTCTTGACGAATGCTTACAACGACACGTCTACCCCGTTTTATTGTCTTTTCATCGGTCTTAAGTATAGATCCGTCGCGTAATCGTATTTCTGATCCTGTTTCGGTAACATTTGTAACTACACCTTCAATGAAATTTGATTCGCCAAGGAAATTTGCAACGAAAATGTCATTCGGCGCGTAGTAAAGTTCTGTAGGTTTGCCTATCTGAATGATTCTTCCTTTTCTCATAACAATTATTCTATCAGCAATGGCCATAGCTTCTAATTGATCATGCGTTACATGAATTGCTGTTAATTTGTTCTTTTTTACAATCTTACGCAATTCGTGCTGGAAAATGGCTTTCACTTTTGGATCTAGAGCCCCTAGAGCTTCATCAAATAGCATAAGTTTAGCGCCAGTAGCTAAAGCTCTTGCGACCCCAACTCGTTGTAATTCAGGCGTGTTCAGTTCATCAGGAAAATTTTCAACTTTATCTGTCAGTTTTGTAGTATCTAAAGCATCCCAAACGCGTTTCTCAATTTCGATTTCATCTAATCCTCTCAATCTAGGACCATAACCTACATTATCCCACACGTCCCAAAATGGAAAAATCTCAAAATGCTGAAAAACGAAGCCAATATCACGGTCGCCGGGTGGAGCATATGTTACATCATTTCCATCTATAAAGACCTCACCTTCAGTAGGTAATGTTAGACCGGCAATGATTCGCAAAGTTGTTGTCTTACCACAACCGCTTGGACCGAGTAAGGCTACGTATTCTCCATTTTGAACGGTCAAATTTACTGAATCGACAGCGATGACCTTATCATAGTGTTTTGAAATGTTGCTTAATTTTATCTCTGGCATTTTTTCGCTTTCCTTATGTTTCTACTTTCATTTCCATTCTTCAGCTGACCTGCTAATGTAGCGTAAAGTCAATAAAAGCGCCAAAGAGATGCAGATCAAAATAATGGATGCAAATGCTGCTGCAGGAAGTGCCAAGGATTCTACTAAATCCACAATATACACAGGAACCGTTCGTGATAGCCCCATTACAACAATTGTAGCGCCAGTTTCCCCTAGCGATCGTGTAAACACCATAATGGCACCTGCTAGAATTCCACGTCCAGTTAATCGAAGGGAGACTGTTCGAAATGTTGTCAGGTCAGATGCTCCAAGTGTTCTTGCGACCTCTTCGTAGCCAGGATCAATTCCTTCAATGACTGCGATCACAGGGCGGATGAAATACGGATATGTGAAGATAATATGAACCATTAGAATTAACCAAAAACCTGGGTTAATAATACCTCTCCAAAAGAGGAATGCTGAAAAGCCAATTGCAGAAGAAGGAACAGCAAGAGGAATATCAATCATTGCGTCAAGAATGCCATTAATTTTGCCCCAGTTGCGTCGAACCAAAATAAAAGCCATCGGTAGCCCACAAGCCAAATTTATTAATGTAGCCAACGTTGCAACTTGTAGGCTAGTCACCAGAGAAATGAGTAGCCATGCCCATTTCAGATCCGGCGCTCTAAACACTTGATAAAATACTCCTGATTCAAACCGTCCAGTTGCAGGAGAACCATTCCACCATAACGCTACATATTGAAAAGTGAAGAGGCTTGGAAGAAGAATGAAGATTAGAAATAGGGCTATGGTCACTCCGTTTCTAAATCTACTTTGCCACATACCACTTAAAAATTGTTCAGGGCGTGGCCATACTTTCTCAATCGGGAATCCAACTTTTCGTGCCATAATTCTAACTAAGACTAACATAATAATTGCGATAGTTACTAATACCATCGAGAGAAATGCCGTTGCTGGAATTAATAATAACTTTCTCCAAGAAACTATGAGTATTGGTGCTGTTTCATATACCCCTGCTACAATTAATGTGGCGCCTGTTTCACCCAAACTTCTAGTAAATGAGAGAATTGCGCCTGCAATAAGACCTTCCTTCATTAACGGCATACTTACTGTTCGCCATGTGGTGAATCCCGAAGCACCCAAGGTTTTTGCTGCATCCTCATAGGTTTTATCGATTCCTAATATAACCGCTTTTAGAGATCTGACGATATACGGGTAGGTAAAAGCAATATGAGTTAAAATGATCAAAAGCGGGCCACGGGATAAAAGACCCGTTTCTAAGCCAAAAAGCACTGAAATCCCACTGCGGCTACCCCAGAACAAGAATATGCTAAAACCAAGTGCTGCAGTTGGAACTGCCATTGGCAGATCCACTAATGTATCCAAGATTTCTTTTCCTTTAAACTCATATCGGGCAATAAGGATAGCCATTGGTAACCCGATGAGGATATTTATAATCGTAGCGATCGCAGCTATTTCGAATGACCTAATTAAAGCCGTCCTCATAATCTGCCATCGAATATCACCAGCAATTGGGTCGTTGAAAACTGT
>JBHLOP010000004.1:6111-25725 GCA_048940375.1 Promethearchaeota archaeon
ATTTCGAATGACCTAATTAAAGCCGTCCTCATAATCTGCCATCGAATATCACCAGCAATTGGGTCGTTGAAAACTGTAGTGACGACGTCATTCCAACTAAGAAACACAGCTGAAAATACAAAAATCGTTGGACCTAGGATAATGACGAAAAAGAAAGCAATCGTGACTCCCTCGGCGCCAAGCCGACACCATCGGTTTGATAGTTTATACTCCATTACTCTAATCTTTTCACTGAGCGAAGCCATTTTTAAGCTCCTTTAGCTTTAGTGACTTCCCATAGATCATTAATACGGAGAAGCACATCCCCCTGTGGAGAGGATTGCAAAGGTATAGTCAAGGTAGATTTGACTCCATTTTGTGAGTTGAAAACGTCAGGTGGCACTTCAGGCGTGCTGAATAATCTAAATCCATGTTCAGGTGCCAATTCCAAAATTTCTTCGTTGTGTAGGAATCTAAAAAACTCTCCTGCAGCCCATCTTTGCCTATCGCTCACCCATGGGGCGTTTAGAATACAAAAAGGATGATCTGAAAGTAATACTCCTTCTTCAGGATAAATGGCTTTCAAATTCTGGTTCCAAACGGCTTTTGGATCCCCAGCTAAATTCTTTTCAATAATTAGATTCTCATAAACGACGAAAACATTTAATCCGTTAGGACCTGTTTCAGTAGCTTGGTCAATGAGAAAACCTGTACTTTCTCCGTAATAAACAGCTTTTGCCTCAAGTTCTGTCATCCATTGTTTTACTGAAGCATCTTTTAAGTCGTTTAATGACAATTCCGCAGGATCCTTTGAGGCTGCAACAGCTGCTTCTTGAATGACTGCCATGAAACCTGAATTACTTAACTGTGGGTTTGTATGCGCAAATTTAAGATCGCTATCTGGAAGGATTGCTATGTCGTGAAGGCTTTGGAACCCTGTTATTCCATGTGTTTTCGCATAACTCTCCCACGTGCCTATAATGACCGGGGAATAAATAAACGTCTCCCATTCGGTAACAAGAGTTTCACTCGTACCACGCTCTTCAGCCCACATCAAATTCGCTAATGGAATCCATACCGTGGACGCGGGGCTCCAAATTGTAGGCTTTATTCCTCCTGTGATCACACTTATCATTGATTCACGGGAGCCAAGTGGTCGAAAGTAAACATCAATTTGCACATCAGGGAATTCGTTTTCCCACCATTCCTCAAATAAAGGAGCAATCTCTTCAATCCAACCTCGCTTTTCAGAACCATAAACCATTTCAAGTCTAATAGTTTCGCCACCGACCTGAGATACAACAAGACCATAGAAATACCCAATGATAGCACCAATTAGAATCCCTATTAAGAAGATGACTAATATTAATGTCCACGGTCTTTTTTGTCGTCTCATTGGTCGCTCTTTAATTTCAATGCCCCCAGACCTGTAACTCCAAACTACGCGATCAAACATTCACAACAATGCAATTTAAAATTGTTTCGTAATTGCTTGTTAAAAAGCATTTGCTTAATAAAAAACAGTTTTATAACTCAAAGAAACAAAACAATAAAATGAAAATTAAATAGAGTGCAATTAGCACCCATTGAAATCAAAACTTTCATTAAAAGGTGTTCAAGATTGACCACAACTTTAGCTATTGTTTGTGATGGTGGCTTAGTAATCGGATCAGAGTCCCAAGCAACAGCAGGATTCTTTGTAGCTAGTAATACCGCGAAAAAGCTACACAAAATAACTGATTACATAGTTATAACGATATCTGGCGGAGTTGCTGACGCTCAGAAGATAGTAGATCAAATTCGTGCGATGGCACAACTATGTCAGCTTGACTGGCGTAGAGAACCAACGGTGCGTTCAATGGCTAAACTTACATCACAAATTTTAGGACAAAACCGAATGCTACCGTATTATGTATCCCTAATAATTGGAGGCGTGGATCAAGCAGGTGCGCATATATTTACTCTTGGAGGGCTTGGAAGCATTCTTGAGGAGAAGAAATTCGCTTCTACAGGATCCGGTTCGCCTATGGCCTATGGAGTATTAGAAAGCGAATATAAGGAAAAACTCAGCATCGATGAAGGCGTCAAATTAATCAAAAGAGCCATTTCATCCGCTCGTAAAAGGGATGCTGGATCAGGTGGCGAGTTTCAAATCGTTACGATAACAGCAGATAAAGGTGTAGAGTTTGTTAATTAGGTTTTTTTGAATTTGCATTATTTGGACAAATCTATCAAAAAAACTTATTTTTTCTCTGAAGTTGAAAAAAAGAAAATATGGTGCTCTCCCTAAGGAAGAAATCTTCTGGAGAGGTCTGTTTTTGTTTATGAAGTTAATCTCCCGATAACAGATTTTTCATTATTTTTTCGATTGGATCTCTTCCGACCGCGCCAATAACTTGCTTCACTGGTGATCCATTTTTAAAGAATATAAAAGTTGGAATCGAAGAAACTAAGAATTGTCTCGCTATTGCAGGTTCATCATCACAATTAAGCTTACTAAAAACAAATTTTCCTGCATAGTCCTTTGCTAGTGCCTCGATAATCGGTTCCATCGTTTTGCACGGAGGACACCAGCTAGCCCAGAAGTCTACTAAAACAGGCATATTTGAATTAATAATCTCATTGAAATTACTTGAATCTGCAGTAAGTATCTGACCTGTCATTTTCACATCTACACTCCTTTTCGTTTTCATTAGTTCGCGCATTCTTTTCTTCCGAAGTTCTTGTAACTCTTCATCATCTTCCATAACGTACATATCCTTTGTGGCTTTGATTTGAAAGAATATCACTAAAAACGAATGTAGTCATCAGTTAGGTGAATTTTTTTCACCTAATTTTCATTATAAAGTTTTTGCAAATGGCACTTTTTACTATAAAAAAGATAAGAAATCATGTTCTCTAATTATGTTACTCTGAAAGTCCACTTATTTAAAATATTAAAAAATTTAAAAGAAAATGAATTACTGCGACTTACTAAGGTTTCCTTAGCTTTCCATTACAGCATGATGGTTGTTCTGTGTCTATTCAGAAGGTTCCTTTTTAGATTTTTCTTCCAGATGTTTTTCTAACATGTCTTTTACTTCATCTTCAGTCTTAGTTTTGTCCAAGATTTCTTTTTTTAACTCATCAGACATCTTTTTGGGTTCTTCATCAGCCATATTTCAACCTCACGTGCATTCCTGTGTAATCCCTCCACTGCGGTCTTATATTTTTTTCGAGCATTTTATATAACACGCTGCGCAGAATTTTATAACGCAAGGTGTGTCAAAATTTAGAAGCTTTTAATAATGCTTATGTTTCCCTTCTTGTTGCATCTATGATTTGTTAAAATTTTGCACTTGGTGATATTTTTGTCGTACATTGAACGTGTAACCTATTGGTATATCAAACGAGCAGTCCTTGGAGGACTCGCAACCTTATCAGAGAGGCGATTTGTGTTTTTCCTGTTTGTATCGTTACTGACCATTTTTGGTTCTACGATTTTAACGGTTCTTGATCTTACAACCTTACCTATTTTTCAATTCATAATCAATCTTGAAACTGTAGCAGCAATAATTTTTGTTATTGTTGGCGCCATAGCTTTTGCACTCAAGCGTACGACAATACGAATAATCTTAACGATCCTATTACTATCATTGCTTGTTATGGGGCTTTACACCGTTCAAATTCTTTCTATACCATTTCAAGCATTTGCATTTGCCTGTTTCTATGGTTGGATTCTAATACTAAATATTTCAACATTTTCAGCTGTTAGAAATTTCATTGCAGGCTGGTCAGGTCGATTAGTGAGTTTTGGGAAACCAAAAGATGCTATCCTGTTTGAATGGCCCATTAAAATTATTGCAATTCTAAGTATAGCTGGATTTTTTATTCTTGGATTCGGCTTCTTGATAGGCTATGGCTCATCAGATTTCATAGGTGGCATTTCGGGAATAGTTGCTTGGATAATCACTATTGTTATGATCTTTTGGTGGATTAAAAAGTCTAAAAATGATGTATTTACTTCTATTGTAGGTCTTTTCTTCATTTTTATGGTGTACCACCTAGTATTATGTATTTGGAATGGAATTGGTTCCGGCACGGGATCTGTTGCAGTAGACGCCATCTTCATAGCCGTTGGAACTCTATATGCCGTTCAGGGTCTCTGTAGGCGTCTTGCTCCTACAAATGAACAAAAAGTAGGTGAAGAAAAATCAACTTGGGAAGACGGGTCAGTTATCGCACTTCTGGGCACTGTATTGGGCTATCATGCCTTTATTGTGAACAGTATTACTTCAGGTCAAAGTACTAGAGCATTAATCTACAGTTTTCATCAATTATCGATTTTATTCGATGCTATAATTCTTCTTGGATGTGTGTTATTATTTGCTACCTCTTTAAGATTTAGGAATTACGTTTCAAGGACGCCAGGACCAAAAAGCCTCGTCAAAGATCTTGTTTCTTTTATTAGGGAGAAGGATCTCAAATACTTCCTTGAAAATATGTTAGAAAAAGCTAAAAATGATGCAGAAGTAAAAAAACAAGAATTAGTTGCAGCATTGGATCAACTAAAATCTCGTGCAAAAAAGAAACTTAATTCTTTTCGAGATAAAAAAGACAAAGAAACCAATGATTCTTAAAACACGATACATTCATAATAGTAGCGTTGGTCCATTCAGATCAATGTCAGACACTATTATTTTTTCTTTATTTACATAATTTCCCAGAGCTTTAACGACATCGGCCACAAAATCCGGTTCTACAATTGCATGCATTGCATCACCGATCATATTTTGCGTAGCTCCTAGTGCTCCATTTTCTACGGCAATATCTGTCATTTTCTTAATAAGCACTGACATTAAGCCAGAATTGATCGCAAAGTCTTTGCATGACTTGAAGAAATTTTCAATAGTCGGATTTTCTCTAATCGATTGAAGCGTAATTTCGCCATATTCGTTGATTTTTCGTAGTTTTTCATACGATCTAATGACTCCTCGTGTTTTAATTGGAGAGACCAATGCTGTAATAACTTTCTCAGAAAAATTTGGATCCAAAGGTATTTGCTCTATATTATAAAGTCCCTCAACACCAGGGATCACTATTAGGACTATTCCGCCATTCAATATTCCTGAAACACTTCCTAATCCGGTTTGACATTTGACTTCAGCAATATGTGCGATCTTACCGACTTCGTATTTTGATAATTCTAATTCTAAGGCATCATTAAGGGCCATTACTGATGAAAGAGCCCCCGCTCCACTAGTTCCGTACCCTGCGCTCATGGGAACTTCGATTTGATGTCTTATTGTGACATTATACGCGTGCTTTACTCTTTTCAAAACAAGTTCAATAGCAGATCTTGTCGTATAGGCGTTTGGTGTCAGTTTACCGTTTATAAAGACTTTGATAGTGCTTTTTTTTGAAGGAAGTACTTCTAGTTCAGTAATAACTCCCTTCTTAATGACAATTCCTCCACCTCTTGAACCAATTAATTCAGGATCTTTAAGAAGTACTCCTTTCGAGTCCCACAAGCAAGCTTGAAAAAAACTACTGATGCCCGCAGGTGAAAACGACTTCGCTTTCATCTAGCCGGCCTCAATATCGGAATTACCTGACAAAAGTTCAGGAAATGCCTGATGACAGGCTTTTACTACGATTGGAACAACAATGATTAAGAATGGTATCTCACTGACAAATGTCCATAATGCGGCACTAAGTCCCAGAACAATTCCCCAGTTTGAGCCCAGAAATGAAATGAAGAAGTGGCTGAATGCCCATAAACCAATTCCTATGTAAATACTACCTGCAGCCAAACCAGCGAAAGCGAGGATGAAATATTTTTTCCATGAAAATTTTCTTTGCACATAACCAATTATCCAAAACGCAATAAAATTGGCGGGAACACCAACAATGACACTAAGCAGTGCATTACCATGCCCATATACTACATCAGCAATAAAAATTCCTATTGCTGCCCCTAAACCCCCTACTAGGGGTCCAAAAAGCACTGCAAATACAGCAGGAACGATTACTGCTGGCCAGAACCTCACCCCATATACAACTATTCCAAGGTTTGTAAATCCACCAAAAACTACGTATAAAGCTGCATTAATAGCTGTCATTGAGGTTTTTAATGCACTAAAATAAACATTAGTGGTCACAGTTTCCTCTTTCAAAAATCTATCCCCATGCATTTTGTGTTTTAAATTAGTTCACTCTTTATACCTGAAACCCGTTATATAAATGCCGATATGAATCTTCATAGATCTACATAATTTGGGTGAATCTTTATATTTTTGTTCTCTGCATTCTGCGATGATAGCGCCATTTTAGAATCTAAATCTCCTGATTAACTCTTCAAGTTTCACAGCAAGTGATTTAGTTAGGATGTAATCCTTATATCATCCGTATTTTTCGCTATATACCCAAATCATATCAGGGAGTTGGTTATCAAGAGGATATTGCTTGCAAAAGTCGATAATATCTTCTAGAATCCCTAAAACTTCTTGTACGACACGATTCCGTGATCCTAATATGAGAATGCGCCTGATATACTGACTGAGGTCTTTTTTGAGGTCAAGAGCGATCACAGTATGTAATTTGTTCGTAATTGAGTTCAAAAACTCGTCTAATTCTCTCATCGTGAGGTCTTTGTCAACTTGATAGATTAGCAAAACGTTATTAGAGGAAGTGTCATCGTGAGCGAAGTCCAACTTGGGCGAGATGTCTTCCACTAAGATACTGCATTCTAAGCCTTTTAAGAGCAAACGGTGGGAGATCAATGGGTTTGTATTTTGATTCCTCAAGAGGTACGTCTGGAATACCAAACTCTTCAGGAGAGAGAATAGCAGCGATGCTGGCGACGTAATTGTCTAGTACGTCTAATTTTATTCCTAGAACGATTCGTATGGCGGGTTTTTCGATGCGGGGAAGTGGGATTTGATTCGAAAATTCGTTTAATTTTGCTTCATTAGTCAATTTCTCTACATCTCCTATGATTTGCCTCAAATATATCTGGGATTAAGAATTGAAAAATCTATTGAGTAAATAATGTTTCCTTTAACTGATAATTAATTAACACATGAGAATCCGAGCTGCTAATTCTTAGATTACGTTTAGTTCCAGTCATTTAACGTGAGTATAGAGAAAAAATTAGTATTTTCTATAGATATAAGTTATATTCTTGTTATTATAATCAATTTTGGTGTGCTTATAAAATCTAAAAAAGCAGAAGTAGTGATAAATAGTGAGAATGTTATTACAAAATATGTATTAATGCGATTACAAAATATGTATATAGATTATGTTGTCAACCTTTGTGATCATTTGCACTTCTAAAAAAAGAAAATTAGGTGTATTTGAGTGTCAGAATCTAAAAATATAATCAAAGCTTCAGTCGTCAAATTCCTTGGTCATTTACAGGAGCAAAAAGGTTCATTAGAAACTGAATTGTCAAACATGCTAGAAGAGATGCGTCTCAATTCCGTTTCTGTTACAAAAAGAAATTATGATGTATCAGACGTTAATCAAATCGTTCGAGAAATTAACAACGCAATGGTAGATTATTTTAAAAAAACATATAGTTCCATCTCTGTGGACGCAAGCCGAAGAATCCGTAGCGTCATCGAAGATATAGTGAGAGTGGTGGGTGGAGAATTAGGAGAATCTGACATTAATGAAATCATACAAAAGATTGAATCATTTGAATCACAAGCATTGATGGCTCAAGAGATGGCGGGTAAGGCTGAAGTATTACAAGGCTCATTAGCAGAGAGAGAGGCGGAAATAGAACAGCTAAATGAATTAGTAAGATCAGAACGTTCGAAAAATGAGGAAATAACAAAAGAATTGGCTGAAAAAGACGAAAAACTCACGCAATTAGAAGCAGAAACTAAAAAATATGCTGAACAAATCGAAAGTGGTGAGATGGTCTCTGCTGCTAAAATAAAAGAACTTGAAACAACTATTGGTGAGCGGGAGAAAAAAATCGAAGAAGTAGAACAAAATTATTATTCAAAAATTGAAGAAATCAACGAGAAACAAGAAAAAATTGAAGAATTGACACGAGAAGTTGAAAAAATGAAGGAAGAATATGAGAGTACTATCGAAAACCTCGGAAATCAAATGATGGATCATAGAAGCAATATTGATGAACTTCAAACGACCTTATCTGGCAAAGAAGAAGAGTTAGAAAGCCTACAAAGTACTCTACAAGAAAAAGATAACGAATTAACTAATCTAAAAGATGAACTGGAGAAACTCAGAAAAAAAACAGAGTTATTGCGTGTGAAAGCTGAAGAAGAGCAAAAGAAAACAATTGACGACTTAACCTCAAAACTTGACCTTGCTAGCAAGGAACTAATTACATTAAAAGACGAATTAACTGCAAAGGAATCACATATCAATGATCTAAACTCTCAATTACACACAAGCGATACTCAGATCGCGTCAAATTCAGAAAAGATAGAAATTTTAACATCACAGAACAAAGAATTTGAAGAAGAGATTCGATCACAGAAAGAAATGAATAGAAACTTAGATCTTCAGGCAATGGATTTAAACGCTGAGATTGAGCGTCTGAGGGGCGAGATATTCCGTTTAGAAAGTGAAACTGGGTCTCTTCAAGAAAATCTTCGAGAATATGCTTCAAATATCAATGAAAAAGAGACGCAGATTCAAGAACTGACATCTCAAATCGAGCAACAAAACGACGAATTAGAGGATCAGAAAAAACAAAATAATTATCTAACAGAGCAGTATGAAACCTCAATTGCCAAATATAAAACAATACTTCAACAACAAAATCAGAAAATAGCAGAAGCTCATGAACAATTACGGGAAAAAGATAAGGTAGCACTAGAGTTGACTACAAAAGTTGATGATTTAGAAAACAAAATAAAAAGTTTAACTTCTGAAATAGAAGACAGGTCATCGCGTATAGAATCCTTAAATGATAAAGTTGAAGAACAACAACGTTCGTACAATGAACTCTCTGAGATATTATCCAATGAACGTACAAAAATTGTTCAATTAGAAGATGAGTTATCAGCGCCTCGTACCCTAATCTCGAACCTTCAGACTGAGGTTGAACTTGTACGAAATGAAAGTAGACATTACCAAGAACTTAACGAAGGTTATGAAAGAGATTATGAACTACTTAAAGTTAGATTTGAGGCATTAAATCAGAGAGCGGCGCTCTTTAGGAAACGTTTGGAATCTGATCCAAAGTACAAAATATTGTTCATGCTTGAGGAGATTAAAGGCGGGGGCGGTCTTGGTCTTGATGAAATTAGGTTAGCTATTGGTGAACCGCCTGCCCTTGTGCGAAGGTTGGCTATGGAGCTTGAAACAGAAGGATTAGTGTTAATGGAGACTAAAGATGGTAAGACCAGAGTTAAACCAACACAGCAAGCCGTGGATCTAGTTGTCGTTCTTGAAGAGGAGGAAGAGACGAAAAAACGCGATGAGACTGATGAAAACACCGAATAAACTATTATAATAGCTCCACCTTTTTATCATTGACTTCTTTGCTTTCATTACCTACTTGTTTTTTTAGCATAGCTAAAGAGTGAACTACCATCCAACAAGTTGAATGGCTTCCTGAATCATCCATTCCCCAGCGGGACATGTCAAACAGGCTCTACGGGCAGTCCCTGCCCTGAATGTGATGTTAATGTGAGAACTGGCGAGTGTGACCTCAGCGCAATTCTACTACTCTCTAGCTGCACACACCTATTTAAAGGTTAGAGACTGTTGTGAAAGTGAAACCAGTAAACACAGGCAATTCATCCCCCCACTAGTTGGGGGGTCTTCTTGCGAATCGTATTATAAAACATTTTTTAATTACCCCATTTGACAGAGTTTGCTTTTCATTTCACTTTTCAACTCATTCGAATGTGGTTTATGGAGCGTAAAAAAAATGAATCGTAATTTAAAAAAACCTTTTACTTATGGTGTTGACTTAGGAGGCACGAAAATTGAAACGGTACTGGTCGATGCTACCGGTTTTGTTTTGTCTAGAGAGCGACATCCAACGAATCTAGAAAAAGGAGCAAAGGGCGTTATTAATGATATTGTAGATTGCGTAAAGAACTGTTTGATAGATACAGAGATAAAAGGAGAAGCCTTAGGTATTGGAATAGCAGGTCAGGTAGCCCCCTCAACAGGGACCGTCATTTTTGGCACAAATCTTGGCTGGCGTAATGTACCTATACGATCCGAACTTGAGAAAGCCTTGGAAATCCCAGTAGTGGTTACCAATGACGTTCGCGCTGCAATGTGGGGCGAATGGATGCATGGAGCCGGGAAAGGAGTGAATAACTTTGTTGTTCTTTTCGTTGGTACAGGCATTGGTGGAGGAATCGTCAGTGATGGACGGGTAATAAAAGGCTGTACAGGTATAGCAGGAGAATTAGGGCATAGGACAATTGTTGTTGACGGAAGAAAATGCCATTGTCCTAATTATGGCTGTCTAGAAGCATATGCAGGTGGTTGGGCCATCGCTGAACGAGCTCAAGAAGCAGTTAGAAAAGATCTACAAGCAGGCAAAATGCTGATTGAACTTGCAGACAGTATTGATAAAATTACTGCAGAGCACGTAATTCATGCTTACAATAATGACGATCTTCTATCCCGACGTCTAATGCACGAAACAATCCGTTACTTGGGTTTGGGTGTTGTAGGTATTGTTAATGCTTTTAATCCTTGCGTTTTGATTTTTGGTGGGGGCATTATCGAAGGATTTCCAAAATTGACCGAAGTTGTGGAGCAAATTGTTCGTAAATATGCCCTTGAGGCGTCTGTTGAGCGACTTAAAGTAGTTAAAGCCGCTTTAGGTGGTGATGCAGGCGGCATTGGTGCTGCTGCATTAGCTCGAAGTTTAGTGGGTGAGAAATAGTGGATTATATTTCTGTAGCGGATTTACGAATTCCTGTCGTTAACACTGCTGAAATGCGTGAAGCCAGAAGTGAAAAAAGTTGTGGGATCCCTATATCTCGCAGATATTGGCGTTCCAGATTTTCTATACAAAGAAATGGGGATTGATATTAGTCCACTGTTTCTTAATGATTCCATCATCAAGTTAAATAATCTATAATTCTTGAAAAATTCCGTTAATTTCCTAATAGAATTTTAGGTTGCTTGAATTTCAAGATATCTCAGATAAACTGTCAGCGAACTAGTTTTTTGAGACACAGTCCTTTCCTTATTACCGACGGAAAACATTTATAATTCTAAACATTTTTAGATTCACTAAAATAGTAATTTAGTTAACGATTGACAAGTTCTACGAAAAATCTAAATATTTAACGCCATTTATTAGACTATTTAAAAAAACTAACAATTTGTGGATACTTTGTTCAACTATGGTGGGTAATTCGAAATGGAAGATCAACCGTCCAAATGGAAGATCATTAAAAAGATATTCAAAAGAGGGGGAAAGCCGATTGCGCTACTTATCGATGGACCAAATATCTTACGCCGAGTTGCTGGAGATCAAGTTCGTTTAGAATATATTGAGGATGCAGCAAGGGAATTAGGTAAGATCCAAGTAGCAAAGGTTTTTCTTAATCGACATGCCCCAGAGAAGTTGTTGCAAGCAATCTCAAACAGCGGATTTAATCCTGTGGTGGCCCTTGGAGATATCCATGTAGCAATGGCAATGGAAACAATGATTATATTACATGAATCAAATGTTAAAACACTCGTTATTGCATCCCGACATGCACGTGCAGCAATTATGCTACGCAAAGCTAAGGAACAAGGGTTAGAGACAGTCGCGATTGGCTTCGATCCTGGTTTTAGTATAGCACTCCAAAATACCGCGGATTATGTTTTCAAACTAAAAACACCTAAACATAGAGGTTCTGATACCTAAGACTATGTCAAAACGTTTGAACTGACTTCATTTTTTAAGTTATCAGAGAATGAGATACAAAAGCTTAAGATAGTTGTTGTCTTATGTTATGTGTTGAGGCTTAAGATGTGTGTCCCTCGTTAGATTCAACTTCTCAAAAAATCGATGTTTCAATTGTGGTGACAGCTTATAATGAAGAACGTCTGATTGAAAGAAGTATTTTATCCTCACTTCGACTCAAAAATTACAATAACGCTCGATGTAAAATCATTTATGTTTGTGACGTCGGAAGCGATAAAACACATGAAATTGCAGAAAGTTTTCGCGAACAATTAGATGTACTTTTGATACGAAAGGAACGAGGAGGAAAAGTATCTGCGCTGAGAGATGCCATGAAACACATTGAAGGTGATTATATCCTCTTTTTGGATGCAGATTGTTTGCCTCCCATTGATTTTGTAGATCGAATGCTTGCAGAACTTGATGATGATTTAATTGGAGTACAAGCTATCCCCGTACCTACGAGTTCCAATCGCTTTGTGGAAACATTTGCATCTATTGATGAAACTTGGGGCTGTTTTTTACGGTTTCTCTGGAGTCATTTAGATGGTGCTGACTTTATTGGGCGTGCTGCCTTGTTCAAGGCGGATATAATTCTAGATTTTGGTTGGAAAGATTACCTTTCAGAGGATTTAGAACTCTCTACACGACTAATATTAGGCGATAATAAAATCAAATATACAAATATCTTTGTTCCAGAAGATAAACCGAGAAGTCTGAAAGCCTTTATCAAACAAAGAATTAGATGGGCGACCGGGGCAATTCAAGTAGCTAAAACGCATTTCAAAACTCTTTTTTCTCAAGTTGGCATTCCAAGAACCAGAAAATTAGCATATGCTACTTATATGCTATTTCCAATCATATTTTATCCAGCATTTCTATTGTTGATACTTTTATTAACCTTTGAGAAATTTTTTTCATGGCCAGGTCTTGGTCTATGGGTATATCCCCTTAATTACTTCATTTGGTGTATACTACTAGCAGTACCACTTTGTTGCAGTTGGTTGTACGTTTATGGTCTTGAGAAATGGAAAACAGCATTTGTTGGACTCGCTTTACCATTTATGATTCCAGTCTATACGATAATAACAATCGGAACTATTATCTCTCTAATTAAAGGCAAACAAGAATGGTATAAAACCGAACGTTAGAGATATATGTGAGTAATGGACAGAGGAAAGATTATGAAGAAAAGGATGTGGGGCTCATTAATCATTGCCCTTGTTATTGTCCTATATAGTTTGGTTGCTATCCAACCTGTTTTTGCTGAAAATGTATTAATTAAAACAGATTGGAGTTGGAAAGCGTATTCTGCAATTCCTCCCAACTCCAGTGATTGGACTAAAGTAAATTATGAAGATACTTTCTGGTGGGATGTTGACGCTCCTCATAAGCACAAAGTTAATCCCTCAGATATTCAAAATATGGAGGACACGAGAGCTCAATGGATCTGGTCCACAAGTAATGATGGCGATGACGTTTTTGTATACTTTAGAAAAAGTTTCTACCTTACTAACAAACCAAACTCAGCGATTCTAAGAGTCACAGCGGATGACGACTATTGGGTTTATGTAAATGGAATATTTGTTGGATCAGATTCACATTATTTTGGGAATGCTCCTGAATTTCACTGGCAAACGGCAGAGATCTATAATGTCACTTCGCTTTTACGTGAAGGTAAAAATGTAATTGCCGTTAAAGTCTATGATTGGGGTCTATATGAAGGTCTCCTATTAGATTGTACTATAGAAGGATCAGAATTAAGTCCAATAAACTTCTGGGTAGCGTATTATCGCCTTTCCGCGTTCATCATCTTTGGTATCGTATTTTTTGCTGTAATCTTGGCTGTTTATTACGTTCCACGACGAGTTTCAAAGAAAACGCTAATTGCAATTATAACCAGCAGAGACAAGGTTTCTTTTAAGACACTTGCTGACTTAATGGGAAGGGATGAGACGCGAATTCGGAAAAAAGTGAAAGAATTAATCGCAGGCAACAAATTAAAAGCACACATATCTGAAGATAGAAAAAGGGTTGAACTTGACTAGTTAGAAGACTTTTTTCACTACTCCCGCCTCTGGAAGCCCCTACCCTTTAGGGTGGGGTAATTGACATTGCTGGAATGTCTTCCAATGTTTTACGCAAAAGAGTAGCTAATGCCTTCCCAATACCCTCCCCTGTTATTGCACTTGTACCCACAATAGAAATTGAATCTCCAGCAACTAGAGAGAAATATTCCAAATCTAAGGCATCAGGCAAATCCTGTTTATTTGCAACTAGAACAAAAGGAACTTTATCTGGAAGTTTATTCAACAATCGTTGGAGCATCTGCACTGCCGTTTTAAATGTTTGAGGTCTTGAGCTGTCAAAAAGAACAAGTAAGCCATCTGCTCCTCGAACTAAGATTTCTCTCATAAATTCGAAGTGTTCATGACCTGGCGTACCAAAAGCAAAGATTTTTATTCCCGACAAATTACAACGTCCAAAATCCAAAGCAACTGTTCTACCTTCATCATTATTTATGCTAAGTGCTCGTTTTCCACTAAGTTTTTTAATAAAAGTAGATTTACCGCAAGCAACAGGGCCTGTCACAACTATTTTGACTTTAGACAAAGTGCGACCTCAGAATTGTACCTTTATCGAAGATTGCTGTCGAGTATCTTTAAGGCTAGGTATCACAGGGGTATTATTGGCATGTTATCGAATGTGAATTGATGTAGATTTTTTTAGATAAGAAACACGACACTGGGGTCTGCGTGTATCTATGTCATTCACCAATAATTTGGACAATTATTTGTCTGTTTCTCGGTTTTACATCTAATTCAACGAAAACTACCTGTTGCCATGTCCCCAATATAAGTCTTTTTTCATTAAACGGTACTGTAAGACTTGGTCCCATGATTGACGCTCTAACATGAGAGTGACCGTTTCCATCATGCCACATTTCATGGTGACGATAATATGCATTTTTTGGTACAAGTTTTTCAAGTGCATTAGGCAAATCTTCAAGTAAACCTGGTTCGAATTCTATGGTTGTAATAGCGCCTGTCGCCCCTGGACAGAAAACTGTGGCGATTCCGTTGTTTAAATTAGTTTCTTGAATCACTTTGTTCACATGTTTTGTAATATCTAAGATGTCTACTTCACCTTTGGTTTGAAAACTGATTTTTTTTGTCACTACAGACATATTTTCTCCTCTCCTGATTGTCTCTGTTAGGAATATTCTCTGCTAAAAAAAACTAATTTCTTCTTTTTAAAAGCCTTGAGGCTACTTTTCTAATATCTTTACCTTCTATAGTCATCCTATTAGATGCGCTTGTTATACCAGCAGCACGCACACTAATTTGAATGGCTATACTTTCTAAAATATCTCGAAGAACTTCAGGTGCGTCTCGGCTTATTCTTCTTGCCCCTGCATCTTTTAACAGCCGGCGCATCTGTGTCTTTTTAAGTTCGTGTTTATATTGCTTTGTTAAATCCCATCTTCTGATAAAATTTACAATAGCATCAATAAGGTCTCGTTCTCCTAATTTTCTATTTTTTGCCGCGATTTCAAGCTGTACCGCGTGTACACCTCTTGAGATCTTTCCGTGATACGAGATGATATCACCGCCCATATACTGAGGAGCCTCCATAAATGCATATTCACCCTTAATACCTCTTGCTTCGAGTTCTTCACGGAGCATTTCAATATAATCAACGTCAATAGTAACTCCACCAGACGTGCCAAATAAAACAGTAATTTCTTCGAATGATGTAATTGGTTTTTCCATACCATGAATGTCTAAGAGAAGTACTTCTGAATGAGTTTTAAGGAGATCAGTGATGATTTCTTGAATCCTCTTACGAAAAGGTGTGTCTCTCCACTTAGCCCTGTTGTAGTCTTTATCTTCACGTGAGACAGTCGCAATCAAGGCATATGCTCCAACTTCGATTGCAACTCTATATGCTATTTCACCTGTTAAGAGATCTGCACGTGGACCCATAGCATGAGGCGCCGTCAATAAGACTGGTATGTCTCCAGGAATCTCAATAAATCCTTTTAAAGTCAACATATTTTTCTCCACAGACTTCAATGACCTCATAGAATTCCCTTGTGACTGCGGTGACAGAAGGCAAAACTTCTTGATTACTTTCAATTCAAGGCTTATAAAAAAATATTTTATAATTGCTTTGTATTTATCTAGCGATTAAGATATTACGAATCATCAAACTCTAACCTCATTAGACGAAATATATCTGTTTGAGGGATCTATTTGGGTGTCTTCGAAAATATTTGTCGTGAGTACGAAGTTGCTATCGGACTTGAAGAGGAAATGTTAATCATTTCAAAGGATGGGACACTTGTAGCTGCTGCAGACCAACTGATGGAAACTGCTGCAAGACTATTGAACCAAGATGCCGAAAGACTGGAACGTATAATGTTGAAAATTAGGTCTCTGGATCCAGAACCCAACCTGGCACAAATTGAGCATGTGAGTTTACCGATTCCACTTTCAGAAGTTCCTTCAGCAATCACCGAAGGAAGGTCGCTTCTCTTAGATTCCGCAAAAAGCCTAGGCTATAAATTGTTTGTTCAAAGTTTACACCCTCTTGAGAGCAATCCACATCCTATGTGTGGAACTCATATCAATGTATCTGCAAAACGAACAGCTAACGAGGTAATGAATCCTAAAGAGATATTAGCCGTATACAACCATCTTTGGAATCATCTTCCAGAGCTCATTGCCTTATCTGCAAATACGCCTATCATTCAAGGAGAGACGGGAGCGGTTAGTAATCGTGTTCTGAACTCGACTGTTCTGAAACCAAATCCTTTTGGAAAGTTACAGATCCCTCGTCATCAACCTGCTTTAGTTCAAAATGAATACTATGGTGCCCTACGCTACTCGTTAAAAATAGGTGCATTTGAAAAAGAGCCAACAATAATCGCAAACACAACAGGACATAGATTACGCGACATTACACCGCGCGGCCCCTATACAAACATTTCAGATGATAAGGAAGATAGTTTTGCTCGAAATCGTATTGAAACAAGAATTTTTGACAATCAAAGAGATCCGAAAAGGTTAGAAGACTTAGCAAGAATTGTAGCTGGGCTTGCAATTGAAGCACTATGTCTTTTACAAAATGATGAACACATCATTGAAGATCGCACCCATGCCGTAAATCGAGAAAGAGCGATTTTGGATGGCATAAATGCTACATTCTTACATGAGAAGAATGGGTCGGTCATTGAAATCCCTGCTAGAGAAAGTGTTCTTGAAATGCTTAATCGAACAGAGATACATAGAGAAATTTTAGGCGCACAACTTCAAACAGATTTGAAAAATGCAAAAACTGAAGTAGAAATAAAGCGTCCTCGCTTAGAGGTTGCTTATTCCAATCCAGAATTTGAACGTTTGCGAAGAAGTGGTAAAACGATAGTGTCCGTTCGATTTGGAAAGGTTAAGAATGTTACTGATCGACATAGCGGCAAGAAATATAAGATTTCTAGAGGTCAAACAATTACAGGAAAACTTGGCATTGGACTTTCATTGACTTATGATGAATCTGAGGCAACTCCAGGTTTAGTAACAGATTTCAAGGATGTTTTAATGACGAATTTCTTAGTGATTTCTACTCTTAGAGTTCCCCTCAATGAAGCAGATGAAATCGTTGCTGCGATTTCTGAAGATGATTATATGAGGCGACAGTTTTTTGGTGCGGATGCGTTCCCTTATTTCTTTTAAGCATATTTTTTCTTCTAAACTTCAAAAAAATTAAGAAAAAAATTTTTTCTCACTAGTTTATGACTTCTCTGTCTCCTGATCTGATACGAAATTTAAAAATCTTTGACGAGCGCTTGTGATACTCATTTGCATTGGTGGATGCTTAAATCCATACGCTGAAACCTCTACCAGAGTACCTGTCATATTTCTGTCAAGAGCAATTTTTACTCCTCTGATGATGTCTAATAGTACACTCACACCAGCACTTGCATCGGGAAGAGTCAATCTTATATCTAAGGTTACGGGTTGTCCTGCAAAGCATTTTCCTTTGACCCAGAAGTAACTTGCACGAATATCTTTCATAAAGTCCACATAATCAGTCGAACCTGCAACTAAAGGTACATCGTATGGTATTGAACTGCTTACTGATTCAGTTTTTACAGATCTTTTTTTTGTATAGCCTTTTTCATCGATAGCGGCGATGGAATCCGATCCACCACCTATATCAAGTTGATAACTCTCATCAATATGTACTCCTCTTTGAACAAAAAGATTAATGAGGGCTTTATGCAAAACAGTCGACCCAATTTGATTCATCAGGTCATCACCAGCAACAATGCATCCTGCTGAATAAAACTGTTCGCTCCAATATGGATCTGAAGCTATCAGAATAGGAGTTGGATTGATAAAAGCACATTTTGTTTCAATTGCCGTTTGCGCCCACCATTTCGATGCTTTTTCGGCGATACTTGGAAGTAAGTTGATTATTATTTCTGCACCGCTTGATCTTATGACCTCCTTAACATCTACAGGTTCAGAATTATCAACTAGTATCATATCTTCCAAAGCACCTTCTGTTGAGCCCAATGGGTCACACTTATTGACAGTGACATGTAATTCAGGGATTTCTGCAAACTTTGGGACATTATTTGGCTCTGCAAAGATTGCTACGCTTAAATCTTTCCCTACTTTTCGTGTATCAATATCAAATGCAGCTACAATTTCAATGTCAGTTATTTGATATATTCCTACGGTGATGTTTAGAAGGCCACTGGCGTCCTCATTTTCTTTTGCATCTTTGTAATATTGTAAACCTTGAACGAGCGCTGAACAAAAATTCCCAACGCCTACAATAGCAACTTTGATTGGCATACTTTCATCATCTCTTATAATAAAATGAACTTAGGACGAGTTCACACTTGGATTAATAAATAATTCGTTAATCTGTTTTTCTCTGGTTTACGAAAAACCATCGCTTTGAGTTCTTTTTTATTTTATTAAATTTGAAATCAGAGTAAGTTTCAAGAATTTCGAAATTTGCCTGTTCTAGAAGTTTTTTTACCTTAGTTAGTTTGTAAGCTTTTTCAACATATTTCTCGCAAAACCGATCAAATTTTCCGTCTTTGGTTTTCTTAAATAGTATTATCTCTCCGATCCAGAGGTCAGGTTCGTGGTTATTTAACCAGATTAATTCTGCATCTTGAAATTCATAATAGTCTGCTTTGTATTCGGGCAGTATTTTGTTGATCTTGAATTCGGAATTCATATCAAAGATGAAAAATCCTTCTTGATTAAGATGCTTATTTATCGAATTAAAACATTTTTTAAGATTTGATTCTTGTAGAATATAGTTAAGCGAATCATATGTAGAAATAATCAAATCGTATTTCTGTCCAATATTAAAGTCAACCATATTAGATTGATAAACCTTCAGACCTCTCTTTTTTGCAATTTCTAACATGCTTGCGGATATATCTAATCCCTCGATATCATACCCTTTATCGAGAAAATTTTTTGTCAATCTACCTGTACCACAAGCGAGATCTAGTATTTTTTTAGGGTTAAAGTTTATTTCTTTGAGGATTTTCAGGATAAATTCGAAGTAATCGATATAAAACTCATCAGGGGTAACAAGATCGTAAAACTCTGAGAATTTTTCGTATGATCTGATTGGTTCCATGAGCATGACTTTATTGAAAGTTATTTATTAATCTACAGCTTGAAATTTGACCTAAACTACACCAAATTTAA
>JBHLOP010000130.1:0-5892 GCA_048940375.1 Promethearchaeota archaeon
TAGCTAAAATCGTCCTTAATTGTTGTGCTAATGCATACTCCTGCAGTTCTTCTGCTTGTCTTACTCTTGTCTTGTATCTTCTTATAGCATCATTTTCTCCGTCAAGATCTTGTCGAAGCATCTCAATATTGTCTTTTGAAGTTTTTATTGGACCGACAGATACACTTGGAAATCCTCTCAAGTAGTCAATTTGGTCAGCTAGAATCATTGCATGCTGCACTTCTTCATTTGCATGTATCTTTAATTCTTTAATGATATCCCCGAACTGTGCTCCTGTCATCACAGCTGAATGATTTATGTATTGGATTGCTGCAGAATATTCTAATTCTAAATCCATATTTAATAACTCTAACAATTTTTCCATTGTTATAGACATTTTTTTACCCCCGCTCGGTTTTTTGCTCTATAGTATACATTTTAATAAACAAAAAAGTTCTGTTTGAGGAACATATTCCCAGGAAATTATATATTTTATTTTTCTCTTTTGGCCAACTTCTGGAATTCTGAACTTCTAGACAACAAATTTGTTCTTGAAAACATTAAAATATAACCAAGTAGTGCCTTTCTTAAGAAGAATCAAGTGGTATAGATATGAGTATAATTGAGTTTCGGAACGCTGTAGACGTGATAGCTGAGCTAGGAAAAACCCATGTTAGATTACTTCAAAATCAAGTCAGGCTTGGCGAATTGTACTTAGAAGAATATCTTCAGAAACGAGGTTTTATTGAGGCATATGCTGTAGCTTATAAATATTATCAAAAATATGGGATCGAACAATTGAGGCAAGCGGTTGATTTTGCTCTCAAAGTCGCCAGAGAAGTCCGGCTTGAAAAACGTGTAAATGTTGGAGAATTCGTAGAATTTGTTAATTTTCTCTCGGAATATCCTCGTGAAATAATTCTCAAATTACATGATGGTGCAAAAACAGGGGGAACTGATTTCGATCGCTGGTTAGAATTACGAAATGACAAAAGTCCATATCAAGAGGCATGGTTATTTATTTCAGAATATGGGAAACCTTCGTTTCAGACCTGTTGTTCAATGTCGTTGCAGGCGTGTGCTACAGAAAAATCAGATAGAATTTTGCATCTTTCAGATAGAATGAAACTACAGGAGTCTTTAATGTTAGATAATTTTACTAAAATGGTGGAAAACTCCCCATCAAATACTGAAGAAATATTAAGCGAAAGTAATGACACAGAAGTTGAAATTGAAGAAGTTTCAAGTAATCAAGATGAAATAGAACAACTTAATACTAATAATTCAGATAAAATAAAAAATGCAACAGAACCCAAAACTGAAAAAACTAGAAGATTCAGAAGACTTTTTAATCGAAAAAAATGGCGAGTACACTGAAGAGGGGAGATCCATGTCAGTAGACGATTACTTCAAAAGAGGATATGAGTATTTTTTACAAAAACAGTACCGAAAAGCAATAAGTGAATACGAGAAAGCATTAAAGATTGATCCAAAGCACTATAAGGTCTGGTACAATTTGGGTGTTACTTACGGCATGTTTGGTGAGCATAATAAAGCGATTGATTGTTTTCAAAAAGTCATAGAAATCAATCCTAATTTAGCAGAAGCATGGTACGCTATGGCATTAGCTTACGGCGCACTTAAAGATCATAGAAAGGTAATCGAAAATTGTGAAAAAGCAATAGATCTCGACCCTCAACATAAAAGTGCATGGTATAATATGGCTGTTGCTTACGGGGTAATAGGAAATCATGCTCAAGAAATTGAATGTTTAAAGAAGGCACTGGAAATCGATCCAAATAATGAAACTGCAAAAAAGAAATTAGAAGCCGCAAAAAAGAAATAATTCAGGGTTCTCCAGAGGCTATTGAAGAAAAGAAGAAAAAGAAAAATAGGATACAGAAATTAAGAAACTGTCTAATTATGATTTTTTAAATCAATAATTCTATCCCGAAACCAATTAGAAATGCGGCTGCACCAAAGATTGCCATCTTAATGCCCTTAAAGATGGCCATTTTTTTGTTACCTACCTCTATGTAAAATCCTGCAGTAAATAGTATGCCCAATGCTGTCGCAATTGAAACCCATGCAGCGGTTGAGATCTTTATAATTCCTAGTAATGAAAATAGAAAGGGAGATATAGATATGCTGCATACAAAGAGTGGAGTTAAGAAATTTACAATTGAAATAACTGCTGTCGTTGTCTGCATCGCTTTCGCAACTTGTGTATCATGTAAATCCGTTAGCATAGCTTTCTCTAATTTCTTAAGTTTCATTTCTTGCCCCAAGCTTTCAGCCTCATAAACGCTCACCCCAGTAGAAATTCCCAGTGAGAGGCTGCTGACGAGCATTGTTCCCAAAATAACCTTCAATTCTGGTGTTTCAACGAATGCAGACCCTACTACTATTCCTAACAATACAAAAGTTGAATCAAACAATGTGTTTATGAAAAACATCCGGATATCAGGACCTAACTTAATGCTTTTAAACCATCCTAAAAGATCAAAATCCAATTGCTTTCTCCCTCTCAATTATTTCTACAAGTGTAAATAACTTATCCGTGAATGGAATAATTGTC
This sequence comes from Promethearchaeota archaeon, assembly GCA_048940375.1. GTDB lineage: Archaea > Asgardarchaeota > Sifarchaeia > Borrarchaeales > Borrarchaeaceae > Borrarchaeum. The sequence continues at coordinate 2,558 of JBHLOP010000130.1, forward strand.
TACAATTATTTAAAGTTTAAATATAAGAATATACTAATACGTGATCAGTATTGAATAAATAAACCTAAGGAGGGTGGAGATTGGAGACTAAAGCGTCAATAGTTGGTGTAGGATGCACTAAATTTGGAAATGTGTTAGACACACTCGAATTAAAAGACAAAACGTTCCATGAACTGATTGCAGAAGCAGCATTTGAGGCAATGGACGATGCTGGAATGACGGGGAAAGATATAGATGCATTTTACGTCGGAAGTATGTTAAGTCATACATCTCGTGTGTATAGCCATCATACGCAACTTTGTGATTGGCTGGGCTTACAACTTAAACCCGGCTTGCATTTTGCAACTGCGTGCTCTACTATGAATACAGGTATAGGGCTTGCAGCAATGTCTTCGCTTTCAGGAAAGTATAAAAATGTTCTTGTTGTTGGAGCAGAGACTCTTATGTCGTATCCAGACGATAGTCCAGTCAAGAGAAAAGCTGTGGACCCTGTAGATCTGTGGTATTGGACAGATTTTGGTGTTGACCAGATGTATGCATATCATCATTGCTATGACATCGCAACTGCCTATGGTGCAATACCCACAATGGGTTACGCAAAAAAGTATGGTTTGAGCGAGGAGAAGATGGATGAAGTAATGTACAATGTGCACAAGGCAGTAAGAAGACATTCATCTCTGAATCCAAAGGCATTTATTACAGAGGATTTAGAGGAAACCGCAAGATTAAAGGATTTCGCAGATCCATTTAAATTCTGGCAGTCGCACAACAACCCCTATTTTGCATATCCAACGAGGTTATTGAGTGCATTAAATACAGTTGATGGAGCTGCAGCGTTCATAGTAACGCGTCCTGAAGAGGCTAAAAAATACCATGAACAACCAATAGACATAATAGGATTCCATTGGGCAGTAAGCAACTATCCTTGGTACGGAAAGGACCCAACAGACTGGGCAATAGACAAAACTTCCTTTGCAAATGCATACAAGATGGCAGGCGTAACAGGAAAAGATCTAGACTATTTGACTGTGCATGATTGCATGCAAATCTATCAATTAATAATTCCCGAGATAGCGGGCTACTTTGAAGAAGGAGAAGCATGGCAGGCAGCAAATGAAGGAAGAACAATGTTCGATGGTGAAAAACCGATGAATACGTCTGGAGGTAGACATGGAAAAGGTCATGCATTTGGAGCATCTCCTGGCGCAGAAACCTATGAAATCGTTAAACAAATGAGAGGCGAAGCAGATAAAAGGCAGGTAAAGAAGGAAATTGAGATCGCGGCGCAACATAATCATGGATATGGAATGCATTCGGCTGTAACAGTATTCAAAAAGAGGTGATCAGAATGGTAAAAAAGGTTGCAAAAGAGTTTTATGACAGCCTGGCATCAGATACAATACTCGGTGCACAATGTAACGACTGTGGAAATTGGACGTTTCCTCCTGTTACAGCTTGCAGAGAATGCGGAAGTAGAAACATTGAAATGAAAGAAATAAGCGGAGAAGGAACAGTATACTTCTATTCAACAAGCATCTTGCCACCAAAGAAGTTTGCAGAATACTCGCCTTATGCATACGGACTCGTTGAGCTTAAAGAAGGCCCATCCTTTATGACTATGGTTGAAGGGTTGGATGCTTCAACACCAGAAAAGATTGCAGAAGGAAATCAAAGATTGCCTTTGCCAGTTAAGGCAGAAATCATAGAAAGAGCGGGAATGAATGTAGTATGCTTTAAGGTTAGTGAATAATCTGCGAAGAAACCATTAACAATACAGTGTTTTTCAAAAGTGGTGAGGAGTAATGGAGGTTGACAAGAAGTTTCTAGAGATCGTTATGGACATATTTAGGGCAGATCCTGAAACACTTACAGACGATACGAAATTTATAGATGATTTACACGCTAAGTCTATTGATACCATCGCTTTGATTGCAGCAACGGAGAGCACATTTGGTATAAGAGTCCCATCGCAGGATGCACGTAAGAACCAAACTATAGGCCAAGCCATTAAGTACATAAAGAAGAAATTAAGTGAAAAAGCTTAATTTCTTCCTCTTTAATTTTTTTAACGCTTTTTGTTACTAGATTATTTTTGATAACAGGTGATAAGATGGTTATAAAAGATATTCTTAGAAGGGCTGAAGGCCTTCAGAAAAGAATAATATTTCCAGAAGGAAACGACGAACGCATTATCAAAGCAGCAAAACTAACAGCAGAAAAGAATACGATAATACCTATCCTTGTTGGAGATGAAAGCGTAATTGGACAAAAAGCAAATGAGCTTAGTGTTAAACTGGATAATTTCGAAATAATTGAACCTTCTACAAGTTCAAAACTAGAACAATATGTTTCTCTTTATTCAGAATTATCGAAAATCCCGGAAAGAACGTCTAAACAGATAATTCAGCAATCTATATTCTACTCTGCAATGGCATTAAAGTCTGGCGATGCAGACGGTATGATTGGAGGACTTGTTTATACTTCTGGAGACTTTATAGCAGTATGCAATGGTGTGATAGGGCTTAGGGAAGAAATCAAAGTTCCCTCAAGTTTCTTCATAATGGAAATCCCAGGCTATGAAGGAGGAGAAAATGGTTTTTTACTTTACGCCGATGCTTCTGTGAATCCAAATCCAACCGCTGAAGAACTTGCAGATATCGCTATTTCTACTGGTTATAGTGCAAAAATGCTATTAGGCTGGGAACCCAGAATTGCAATGCTTTCTTTCTCTACTATGGGAAGTGCAGACCATCCAGATGTCATAAAAATTGTTGACGCCGTTAAGTTGGCTCAGAAAAAAGTTAAAGGGATGAAAATAGAGGGAGAGTTTCAAGCAGACACAGCCCTTGTTCTTTCAACAGCAAAAAGAAAAATAAAAGCAGATGATATTGGAGATGTTGCAGGTCGAGCGAATATCCTCATCTTTCCTGACTTGGACGCAGGGAACATCGCGTATAAACTCACACAGATCCTTGCCACGGCTAATGCGTACGGTCCTATTTTACAAGGTTTCGCAAAACCACTAAGTGACCTTTCTAGAGGTGCAACAGTTGAAGATATTGTTGGTGTTATTGCGATAGTTAGTGTAATCGCGGATAGGTGGGACGCATGAAAATTCTAGTTTTGAATTGTGGAAGCAGTTCGATAAAATACAAACTCTTTGAAAACGAGAAACCTCTTACTGCAGGCTTAATTGAAAAAATCGGCGAAAAAGGCTCTCCCATACAAAATTACGCTCAAGGAATGGAACGCTTGGTAAGCCAACTCTTAAAAAGCGGCAAAATCGAATCTCTTTCTGAAATCGATGCTGTTGGTCACAGAGTGGTTCACGGTGG
>JBHLOP010000131.1:0-2955 GCA_048940375.1 Promethearchaeota archaeon
GTATTTCGCTTTGTTTAGATGTATTAGAGCACTTACCAGAGCCAAGAAAAGCATTAAAAGAGTTAACACGAGTTTCTAAAGATCTGATTGTTATTGCTGTCCCTCTAGCTACGAATCCTCCATTCACGACACTTTTAACAAAACTACGTTGGCTTAAAACCACTCCATTTAATATTGACACAGTGGCTGTTGAAAAGGGAGTAAAAGAATTACCTGAACATGGGCATATCAATGAATATACCGTCGAGAGAATAAGAAGCGAAATAGAGAGACTAAAAATACATAAAATCAAAAAATTGATTTTAATGAATCAATTTACAATACCCTTCCGAGAAAAAGTTTTATTGAGATTTCCAAAATTGGTCCAGATTTTTATCCAGTTAGATAAAATCTTCAGTAAATTATTCCCAATTGGAAGATGGGGTTCTGCTGTGGCTGTAGTCCAACTTTAAAGAAGAATTGACAAGCGTACTGTTATGAAATTAATGTGTAAATAAATCAGAGGTTATGATTGGAGACATAATTTATGACTAAGAAAGCATTCTCGGTCGTTATTACTGGACTCAATGTCCAAAGTACCATTGATGAATGTATTCAATCATTGTTACAGCAAGACTTCCCCGAGAATGAATATGAGATTATATACATAGATGGTGGATCAACGGACAGTACTCTTGAAAAAATATCCAAATATCCCATCTGCATTTTACAGGAACGAGGAGGATCACCAGCATCAGGAAGAAATACAGGAATTAAAAAAGCTCAGGGAAAAATAATTGCATTTACAGATGCAGACTCTGTAGCTGATAAAAACTGGCTGAAAGAATTACTTGAATGCTATGATACGCCCGAAGTGGCGGGGGTTGGAGGAGTAATCTTACCCTATCCTGATAAGAATTATTTCCCACGAACAATAGGACTATTATTACCTACATTTTTTGGGTCTGCGGGTGCCAGGAATCCAGCAATTTATCCAACTAAAAGGTTTGTGGACCATAATCCAACAAATAACTCATCACTTCGAAAACAGGTTTTAGAAGAAGTTGGTTATTTTAATCAAGAATTAAAGGTTGCAGAAGATATTGAATTAGATTTAAGAATTATAAACAAGGGCTACAAGCTTGTATTTACTCCCAAAGCAAAAGTTAGGCATCATGGTAGGCAGTCCTTGTCGAAGTTCATTCTTCAAATGTATAATTATGGGATTTGGAGAGCATGGGCTGGAAAAAGATATCCCGGCTTGCTTAAACCAAAACACCTTCTCCCTTCGCTTTTCTTGCTTTTACTTGTATTTGGTGCACTATTTACTACAGTAACTACCCTATTAATGCCAATATCGCTTCTACTTAATTTGATCTTAATTGCCTATTTATCCGCAGGACTAATTACAGGACTAAAAGTCTCACTAAAAAGTAAAACACCGAGCCACGTAATTGTCATACCGATCTTAGGATTCATAGAGCATGTATCATACGGTCTAGGCATATTATATGGTCTGCTAAGGAAGCAGAATTTTGTTGATTAATTCTGTGACTCTTACTCCAATAAACTGATTATTTCTTGATGTAATGAACGATTACTCGCACAAACAATCGAATATCTTTCTGACAATTCAAAAATATTAGAAGTTAAAGGTTTTCCTTCCATATCTGTGATTATTCCTCCAGCTTCTTCAATGAATAATTTTGCTGCAACGATATCCATTATCTTTAAAGTACCACGAGTATCTATAAGCGCATCTAATAACCCCGTCGCAGTATAACATATTTCAAGGGCAACTGAACCAAATAAGCGGGTTTTGTATGCCTGAGATGCAATTGGTTTGACTTTTTCAAGATCTATGTCATAAACATACATACTTACGATTGCTTTGCTTAATTTCTCTTCAATTGGTTGAGGTTTTATCGGCTTGCCGTCAGCTTTTATTTCTCTTCCCTTCTCGACTTCAAATAGATTATTCTTAAATAAAAGCGGTGCTCTAATTATCCCAGCAACGACATCATTAAATGTTGTTCCGTCAAGTAATGCAAGACTTAAACAAAAAAATGGAACTCCACGGCTTGCATTTGTGCTTCCATCAATAGGATCTACGATAAGTGTGTATCTGGGGGCATCTCCAAAGCTGAAGGATCCGCTTTCTTCACTGATGAGCTTAATAGATACTTCATTCTTCTGTAAGAAATTAATGCATGCATCTTCAGCAATTTTATCAATGCCTTTCGTAGTTTGTCCGTATATATTTTCTCCAATATCTTTAGATGCCTCTGAAGTGCCTATAACAGGCATGACCGACTTCCATATCACCTCAGAGAGTTTTCTAAGGAACGACGAAACATCTTGGGTAAGAGAAATTTATATCACCTTTGCAGGTAAAGCTAATTAACAAATTCCTAAGAAGTCTTTATAAAAGATACATGTCAAAAACGATTCATCAAAAGGACTCTTTGCTAAATTCAAGCGATATTGGGAGAAGTTTTATCAATAAGACTAGTAAGATTGTCCTTGTAGTCAAAGGTTTTTCAACGATGAGGTGAAATAAATGAGCAAAAAACCAGTAGATGTAGGTTCTTTAAAAGTAGGGCGGTATCTTATTATTAGTGAAGGTGGTCAAGACTATCCCTGCAAAATACTAAGCATTGATCGCTCAAAACCAGGCAAACATGGATCTGCAAAAGCACGAATTACGGCAGTTGGCATGTTTGATGATGTGAAAAGGACGATTGTATCACCTGTTTCTGCTAAGGTTATGGTTCCTGTGATCGACAAGAGGAACGGACAGGTTATTTCCATTATGGGAAACGCTCTTATGATCATGGATCTCGAAGATTACTCTAACTTTGAAGTTAATATGCCCGATGAAGAAATCGCTTCAAAAATTACAGAAGGTGTAACAGTAGAATATTGGAATATCCTCGATCAAAAGAAAATTATGAGGATCAAGTCCTCATAGTATTC
>JBHLOP010000131.1:3055-5885 GCA_048940375.1 Promethearchaeota archaeon
GAACTTGATCATTCTTACAGAATTTTAAGATTTGTGGAAAAACCTCCTCCAGGAGAGGAACCAAGCAATTTGATTAATGCAGGTGCCTATGTACTTGATCCAGAAGTTTTTGATTATATTCCAGAAAATGAACCATTTTCTATCGAAAGAGGAGTCTTTCCAATTTTTGCTGACCAAAGGAAACTTTATGGCTACAAATATAATGACCTATGGCTCGATATGGGGAAACCTACAGATTATATACAAGCAAATAAGTATGTTCTTGACCATTTTCTTAAAAAAACAGATTTAAGCACAAATAAGGGGGCGTTTATTAGTTCATCTGCCAAAATAGAAGAACCAGTGCATATTAACTCATCCATTGCAATTGGTAACAATGTAGAAATCGCAAAGGAAACTCATATAGGACCTTATGTATGCATTGGGGATGATGTAAGTATTGGGCAAGGTTGTCGAATTGAAAACTCAATAATATTTCCAGATGTTCGAATCGAATCATTTAGTTCTATTAACAATTGTATAATCGGTGAGGCAGCAACTCTTGGTCGTTGGGTAAAGATCGAAGGATTAACAATTATTGGTGATTATTGTACGATTAAGGATAATGTTACTTTAACCTCAGGTGTGATGATTTGTCCGTGGAAGACGGTATCAGATAGCATCATCACACCACAAACTGTTATGTAAACAAAAATGGAACCACAAAAGGCGATTAAATGAGAGCAGTTGTTTTAGCAGCAGGAACTGGAACTAGAATGAGACCCCTCACTTATGCTAAGCCGAAGCACATGCTCACGTGCGCAGGAAAACCGATTTTGGAACATGCTCTTGATTTTTTAAGATCAGCAAACATCCAAGACGTGTGTATAGTCGTCGGATACTTGAGAGAAGTCATTATGGATTATTTTGGTGATGGCGATCGATTTGATATAAACATAACATACGCCCATCAAGAAAAACGACTAGGCTTGGCACACGCCTTGAAATATGCGCAACCACACCTTGAAAATGACAACTTTGTTATGGTACTTGGCGATGTGATGATAAGATTAGACCTAAAAGAAATGGTAGAGCAACATCTAGCTCATAATGCTGTTGCTACTATAGGTCTCGCTACTGTAGATGATCCCACGCCTTTTGGCGTAGTAAAAATGGATGAGGACTTGAGAATAAGCAAGTTAATTGAGAAGCCAAAAGTCCCTCCCTCAAATTATGTAATAACAGGGCTTTACATCTTTGACAATGAAATATTCAGCGCTATTGACAAGATACCGAAGTCTTGGCGTGACGAATATGAAATCACCGATGCAATTCAATTGCTTGTTGAACAAGGGGATCCTGTTTATGGATATCCTGCGCTAAAATATTGGAAGGATACCGGAAGACCTACTGATCTCTTAGAAGCCAACAAAAAGTTTTTGTCCGACTATCTTGGTAATTATATCTTTGGAGAAGTCCATCAAGGATGCGAAATTGATGGGATAATACGTGTTGAAAAGGGAAGCGTGCTCCACACAGGAGTTAAAATTCATGGTCCTGTATCTATTGGCGAAGATTCCTTTATAGGACCTAATTGTAAACTTGGTCCCTACGTCCAAATTGGATCAAATGTAAGACTTGTGGAAAATGTAACTTTGGCAAATACCATTATTATGAATAATACTTTGGTGTCAAACGATGCGGTGATCAAGGATTCAATTATAGGAGAAAATTGTCAAATAGGACCTGAAGTAATAGCTGAAGGCATTGATAATGTTTTCGGCGTTGTTATCGCCGATCATTCTGTTGTAGGACCCAATATAACTTTCACCCCGGGCAATACGCTTGGTCCACATTCGACCATTCAACCTCAACCTACATCAAAGAAAAATCAAGAGAGTGGATAAACTTTGCTTGAGGAAAGACGCATTCTCATTACTGGTGGGGCAGGATTTATCGGTTCGCATCTTGCTGAGGCGCTAGTGGAACATAATAATGTTGTGAAAATCTATGACAACTTTAATCCATTTTATTTTAATAAAGAGGCAAATATAAAACGGCTAAAAGAAGCCAAAAACTTCACACTAATTAAAGGAGATATTCTTGATCTGAATAGTCTTAAGCAGGCTATTGGTAATGATACAGAACTTATATTTCATATCGCAGCCCAGCCTGGCGTAAGATTCTCCGTTGAAACTCCTTTTAAAACGAATGAGATCAATGTTACTGGCACACTGAATATGTTGGTTGCAGTGCAAAATTCAAATGTAGAGAAATTAATTAATGCATCCTCTTCTTCTGTATATGGTACTCCACAATATTTACCAATTGATGAAAAACATCCTACCAATCCAGTTTCGCCTTATGGGGCTAGTAAACTCGCTGCAGAAAAATATTGTAAGGCTTTTTATCGCATTTACGGAATTAATGTCTGTTCATTACGTTTTTTTACTGTATATGGACCACGTCAGCGTCCTGATATGGCAATTCACATTTTTACACAACAGATCTTGAAAAATGAGTCGCCAACTATTTTTGGGGATGGCAATCAAACTCGCGACTTTACATTTGTCGATGATACAGTTTCAGGAATCATTGCTTCAGCTGAAGCAAAGGATACTGCTGGAGAAGACTTCAATCTCGGGAAAGGAGAAAGGTGTTCAGTAAATAATTTGATCTCTTTGCTAATAAAAATAACTGGAAACGCTGTAGAACCAAATTGGACAAAAATTATGAAAGGAGATGTATCGCATACATGGGCAGATATCACTAAAGCCAAAAAAATGCTAGGATATGATCCACAAACTTCTATTGAGACAGGCCTAGAAAAATTTGTAGAATGGTATAAATC
>JBHLOP010000132.1:0-5877 GCA_048940375.1 Promethearchaeota archaeon
ACAGTAAGAATATTACGCGTCTTTCTGCGTCCTAGGTTTCGAATCGCCATTCGAACAATATCTTGATCTTTTAGCAATATAGCGATTACTATTACAGCAATTAAAAGAATTATTAGGATAAAATTTCCGCTTAGAGCCTGTAATTGCATGAGATCACCCTGAAACGTTTTTTTTTTATTTTGTAGCACCAACAGAATTAAAAGTTGCTTTGCATGCTTCTTGAAATTCATCTTCAGTAAATCTCAAGACGGTCTTTGCTGTCATTTTATCAGTAGAAACCTGCCCATCAATTATTCGAATGAGTCTATCACAATGTTCAGCAACGACAGGATCATGTGTTATGACTATAAATGTCACATCTCTTTTTTCATTCAATTCATGCATCAATCCTAAAATTTCGTCACCAGTTTTTGTATCCACATCACCAGTAGGTTCATCAGCTAAGACTATTGAAGGATTATTTGCAAGTGCACGCGCTATTGATACACGTTGTCGTTGTCCGCCGCTAAGTTCATCAGGGCGATTGTTTAGTCGATCTCCAAGTCCAACTATCTCTAAGAGTTCTATAGCACGTTTTCTACGTTCTTTACGAGGCACACCTATGAGCATTAATGGCAATTCAACATTTTCTACTGCAGTTAAAACTGGTACTAAATTATAGAACTGAAAAACGAATCCAATTTCTTGTGCACGTAATTCTGTTAACTCGGCATCAGACATTTTTGAAATGTCTTGATTGTTGATTAGTACTTGTCCTGAAGTGGGATAATCCAATCCACCAAGTAGATTTAAGAGAGTCGATTTCCCGCTTCCTGAGGGACCCATAATAACAAGGAACTCACCTTTTTTCACTTGAAGATTAATTCCTCGCAAAGCAGCTACAACTACATCACCTAGAAAGTAATCTTTCCTTAAATCGATTGTTTCGACAACAATTTCACTATTTTCATTCAAATTTGCGCACCCGTGACACACGCAATATTTTATATTCTAATTTTCATCTATACTCAGGAATGTAAGTTTATGAGTAATAGCTTTCCTTTGGTCGTCGAAAATTTAATATTAATACCGATTATAATTATTATTATTGAGGAAAATAAAGAAATATCCTAAAAATCGAGATATCATCACGTTGTCATATGAAGTTTAACAATAAATCTTTAAAAAGAAAGAGAGGGGAATTAGAGACTAACCAGTATATCTTAGTAAACTACCTCATGCTAAAGTAGTGAGGTTTGCAGCTGTACTTGGTCTCAGTCCTCTACCTATACCAGTTAGAGTTTCAACCTCATCATGTGCTACATCATGGGGGCGTTTACCAGACCCCAGCCCAGTAATCCTCATATAGAGTCGGGCTATACCAGTTTAACAGCTCATCACCCCTGAGGTCATTAACCGTTTCCACTTCTGCGAGAGGTGTGCCTTTAGACCATGTACCCCTATCTCAGAACATATATTTAAAAGAGGAGAGACCCCTGTACAAGTGAAAAACACCCTCAATTCCTCCCCATCATAAAGCATATGACTTCTTTGAGGGAACCAGTGATTCTGCTGGCATTACCTTGCGTGCTTGATATGCGGGAAATATCCTGATCAAAAGGTTCACCATCTAACCAGTGTACCTTAGTGACTCTGCAGGTGCTATTCTCCCGGATTGCCATGCTGGAAATATAGCTCCAACAATTGCGACGATGACAGCAACAATGGTGGTTTGAGCAACAGTTAGCCATGGCATTACAAATTCCCATTGAAATGGTGTTCCACCAGCCTGACCAATAAACGTTACTATAGATAATCCTAAAATATAGCCATCAATGATTCCGAGAATTAGCCCGATCATACCCAAAAATATTGATTCGAAAAGAATAAGTTGCATTACTTTGCTCCTTTTTATGCCAATAGTTCTGAGCAAGCCAATTTCTCGGCGTCGCTCGCTAACTATTTTAATCATCGTAGTAACCAATGCAAGTAATCCAACAATGATCGAAGCGTAGCTGATAATTGCAAAGAATGTACCTATCTCTTGCACTTGTTCGTCAATGTCTTCTTTAATATCTTCTTTTATTGTGAAGCCTAATTTGTATTCATCTCCCCATATCGCATCGATTTGATCCGCCACTACCTGCGCATCGACTTCTGTGCCATTTAAATAGTAGTTGTCCAATCTTATTGTAAACATATGAGCCTTCTTCTCGAAGCCGAAATCATAGAGTTTGTCTATGTCAATCATGCCGAAGTATCCTGCTCCTGGATATCCGAACATATCATTGTGTATGATTCCGATGACCTTAAATTCAGTGGAGTTAAAATGGGAATTTATAGTGATTGGTGTTTTCTGCCCTACTGTTACCTCTAATTCATTAGCTAATTTGTCACTGAGAATACAATTGTTTGCATTCGGATTCTTAAGTTGTTTAAAGAGTGTATAGACATCAGTATCATTTGGGGCAGTGATTTGCGTATTTTCATTAACTACGGCGTAGTTTGAACTATTAACGCCTAACAGCAATGAGTCAAAATCTTCACTCCAAAGTTCGAACTCCGCTCCAGCGAACTCTTGGATAGTACAACTCGGAATCCACCCTTCACTTGTGTTTTCCCAGTGAATACCTTCAATATTTCGGGTTATATTGCCACTGAGATTGGGAGGAGCCCCTGTGTTTGAAACAACAAACATATCAGCTTCAATATTTGAATCAACCCAGTTAATAATTCCGTTTCCAATCGAACTAGTTATAGCTGCCATTATAATAACCATTGCTAGGGCAATTGTAAAAATACCAAAAGTTAACGTGCTACGAGTAGGCTTTCGTGCGATATTTTTTGTTGCTAGATTGCTCACATATCTTAACCCTGGAATGCGTTTGAGGATGAAATTGAAAAATCCTCCCACACCATTAAGGATGCCTGCTGTAAATATGATGGAACCACCCATGAGTACAAAACTCCCAATGAAAGATCCAACATAGAAAGTATCGTAAACACCTACTGCAAGTAAGGCAATACCTGCATAAATAATCAAATATTTTCGTTTGAGTGCGCCTGCAAATAAGGTTACACCAATTCCTATCATTAAGAGAGCTGTTCCATCGAGAATAGATCCTACATACTCACCTAAACTAAAATTTATTTGTGGAAACATCAATAATGCAAAGAAAAGGCCTATACCTCCAATGATAAGGCCTATACCTCCAGCTATCCATGCAATTCGACGTTTTAGCTCATGTTTCTCGGTTATCCTTGCTTCTGCTCGTAGGGCATAAATAATCTTCAAACCAGTTATTGATAATAGGGGATACAAACCTCCTACTACTGTAAAGATTACTCCGATGATGAAACCATTTTGGAGATGTGCAGGGTTAACGGGGGGAAGGGCTTCGAATTCCGCGCCTACTAGTGTTTCAGCTTCTAAGAAAAAAAGCTGGCGGACATATAAATACAATACACGTGATAAGCCGATACCTGCAAATACACCAATTGCGCTGCCAATGAGGCCTATAATGATTACTTCGTAAAGGAATAGTCGGAAAATATGGTGTTTTTTGAAGCCAATTGATCTTAAAACTCCAATCTCGTATTTACGCTCCGCTATGGTCATATTTATCGCATTGAAAATTAGAAAGACCATGGCAAGTAAACTTGTCATACCAGCGAAGAATAGACCACTTCTCATGCCTTCGACACCGCTACGGGCTGATTCTAGCTGGCTTTGTTTTGGAGCATAAACAGTTAGCCCTTCATCTTTTACAACATCCTCAAGCCTTTTCTGCACATCTTCCCACACGTCTGAGTAAGCTTTGTCCATTTCTACAATAATCTTATCTATCTCTCCTCCAGCTCTAAATAATGCCTGTGCTTCCCTTAATGGAATAAACAAAGATGCGCCATAGCCTATCTCTCGAACTTTTCCTGTAGCTTCTGCAAAGGCAACAATGTCAAATATTCTGGTTCTTACCCTGTTTCCGCTCGATCGATATTTGATTTTAAGGCTATCACCAACTGTAGCATTAACTAATCTGACATCATCATCTTCGCCTTGTTCCCAAGTGATTCCTTCCATTAGCAATTCGCTTACTATAGCCACCCTTTTCTTAAGGAGATCATTGACTGGTTCGCCAGTTTGATAATCTAATAGATCACCAAACGCGTTATCGTATTTTGGATCGATTCCAATCACTTGGGCTGCTGTAGAATTTCCATCAGCATTGACCCAAATAATACAATAACGCTGCATTCGGGGAGCGGCTGATTGTACACCTTCAACCTTTAAAATATCTTCAAGAATATCCTGGTCAAAAGGTTCACCATCAAGTCTTGTGATTTCGAAATCTACCTTTCCTCCTGAAATCTCTATAACATTAAAGAAACTTTGAAGTGCATTATCAGCGGATATATTAAAAGCTACATAGAGACTTATGCTAAGTGTCACTCCTAGAACTGTGAGAATATTGCGAGTTTTTCTCCGTCCTAGGTTGCGGATGGCAAGTTTTATTAATCTTCTTTCCTTCCAAAGAAGAAAAGCGGCAACAATAATAACCACAGGAATGATTACAACAGCCAAGTTTGCTCCTAAAAGTTCTAATTGCATTACCTGCCCTCATACACTAAGATAATCTATCTTTGATCACTCATATAGCCAGTAATTCCACGATATGCTCGAAGTTCCTCATCGCTAATTTCGAGCAATTTGCGTGCTGTAGGCTTATCTGTAGCAATCTGCCCATCAATTATTCGAATAAGTCGATCACAATGTTCTGAAACAGCAGGATCGTGAGTGATGACGATCATAGTGACCCCCATATTTTTATTCAAGTGATGCATGATATCCAGAATTTCATCTCCAGTCTTCGTATCTACGTCACCTGTTGGTTCATCAGCTAACACGATTGAAGGGTTATTTGCTAATGCACGGGCAATAGACACTCGTTGTCGTTGACCTCCACTGAGTTCATCGGGGCGATGATGGAGACGATCTCCAAGTCCAACCATTTCTAGAAGTTCTATGGCACGTTTCTTGCCTTCTTTTTCATTAATTCCTGTTACCATCATCGGCAACTCTACATTTTCCAAGGCAGTCAGTACAGGAACTAGATTGTAGAATTGGAAAATGAAGCCAATTTCCCGTGCCCTTAGTTCAGTCAAAGAACTGTCAGACATTTTCGAAATATCGTGTCCATTTATAAAGACTTGTCCTGAAGTCGGATTGTCCAGACCGCCAATCATGTTTAATAGAGTTGATTTTCCGCTTCCTGAAGGACCCATGATAACTAGGAACTCCCTTTTCTTTATTTGAAGGTCAATTCCCTGTAAGGCAGGTACTATAACGTCTCCTAAATGATATTCCTTCTTAAGACCAATTGTCTCAACTACAATTTCGCTAGTTTCCGTCAATTTGATTCATCCTTTAAAAAAGCCCGTAAAAATAAATTGATAATTTGAAACCATTGAAAACTCTTGTCTCTTACTATATATATATTTGCCCAGAATAGGGGGGAGGACGGGGAACACTCGCTAGAAGGGGAAATAAGGTATTTAAAAAAAGTTTTTACATTACATGAGCAAAAGAAGGAATTTTACCATCATATAATAAACATTCCATTTGTTCTATCGCTTTATAGAAATCTAGGGTGGTATAGCCATTCCGATGTGCTCTTCTTATCAAATAATTGATTGCAGGAGTATTTTCCTTCATTTTATCACCATGGATAAATTTTTCCAACAGATATCTTACATTTCTGTTAAATGTTAATTAAACGCCATTACTTAAAAACACTCGTAACATTAGCTAAATTACCCCAATGTTACATATCTATTAAACAGAGTTTACACATTTCTACTTTTGAAAGGAGGACCTAGTTTGTCTTCAGAAGAATTTGA
>JBHLOP010000005.1:0-1462 GCA_048940375.1 Promethearchaeota archaeon
AGTTCACTCGTCAAGGTTTTGAAAACGCAATCCCATGATGTTCGTTCTCACATATATATCGATGATGTTGGTCGCCAGGTTGCCATATGTGTACAAGGTCTAAGAATGGTAGACACTCAGCCTTCAGACATGAAGTCAGATCGATTTGTAGGCAATATTTACACAATAACAAATGCACTTACTGAAATTCAAAAGGCAAAAAAAGAACAAAAAGACTTAGCTGAGTGGGAGTTAATCGCAGAAGAATTAAAAAAGGCACAGCCAGATATTTTCGAACAGATTAGTAATAAATCAGAAAATATCGATTTAGATGAGGAAATATCGACCCTTATATCTCTTTATGAAAGTCGAGATGAAAAAACAGTTCAACTTTTCAGAAATCTTGTTGATTTAGTTCTTGGAGGATTTAAGGAGACTTTCAAAAAAATAGATATTGCTTTCAATAGTTATGATTGGGAAAGCTCGTTTATCTGGGATGGGAGTGTTACACGGATTTTAAACGAATTAAAAATGACACCTTTTGTTACAGAAGTCGATGGTGCACTAGTATTCGATTGTGAGAACGCTGCAACTGAACTTACTCTTAAAACTAGTCTGGGGGTCAAAGAAACTCATGAAATCCCTCCGTTGACTTTAATGAGATCTGATGGCACAACTCTTTATACGACACGGGATATAGCATACAGTTCTTGGAAACTTGATCAATCAGATCGCGTAATAAATGTTATAGGAAAGGAACAGACACTCCCACAACTTCAGATAAGAATAGCTTTGTATGTTTTAGGTGAAGATGGTAGCAGACAAATTCATTATGCCTATGAACTTGTTAAACTTCCAGAATTCAAAATGTCAAGTCGAAGGGGACGTTATATTGGTTTTGATGATTTAATAGATGAGGCTATATCGAGAGCTCTAGATGAAGTTAATACTCGTTCACCGCACTTATCTGAAGATGAGAAGAAAAGTATAGCTGAAATAGTTGGGATCGGTGCCGTAAAATATTCTATTTTGAATGCAGTACCGACCAAAGTTGTGACATTTACATGGGACAAAGTACTCGATTTTGAGCAGAACAGTGGCCCTTTCATTCAATATGCACATGCAAGAGCATGTAATATTCTTAAGAAGGCAGAAAAAATTCCTAAAACCGCCAACTATAATTTAGTTGATAAAGAATTGGAAAAACTTCTCTTTCAAAAACTTTCACTATTTCCAGAAATTGTGTCAAAAGCTGCTGCGGAACTAAGACCAGATCTCGTGTGCGAGTACGCAAATAATCTAGCAGCTACCTTTAACTCGTTTTATGCATCCATACCTGTTTTAGCGGCGGAAACTATTGAATTACAGAATATCCGTTTGTTGCTTGTTAATAGTGTAAGAATAGTGCTAAGAAATGCCTTACAATTAATGGGAATTACAGCCCCTGCACAAATGTAGCTTGCAAAAACAATATTAAAGGAAT
>JBHLOP010000005.1:1562-25434 GCA_048940375.1 Promethearchaeota archaeon
GCTAAGAAATGCCTTACAATTAATGGGAATTACAGCCCCTGCACAAATGTAGCTTGCAAAAACAATATTAAAGGAATGTCAGAATTTGACTAATTTGGAATCAAAGGCTATTTGGCGTGAATTTTGGGATGGACTCTACTAGAGATTTATTCATAAAAACCGTGATTTTTTTCAGAAAAAGCCACGAATGAGTGTTATGGCCCTGCAATTAAAGCGAATGTGAAAAAACAAATTAAATAAACACATTGTAATTGCCAACTATTTCTAGAGAAATTCTGGAAGTCATAGCATGAACCAAAAAAGAATTCGCATTTTAAAAAAGAGTAAAAAGAAGACAGGTCCAGTTGTTTATTGGATGTGCCGAGACCAACGTGTAAATGATAACTGGGCATTATTATTCTCCCAAGAGTTGGCATTAAAACGCCCCTTGGCAGTTGTTTTCTGCTTAGTACCTCAATTTCTAGAAGCGACTATTAGACAATATGATTTCATGCTTAAAGGTTTGCAAGAAGTAGAGAAAAACTTGACAGAAAAAAATATCCCCTATTACTTGCTTACAGGGTCTCCAGAAGAAGAAATACCCAAATTTGTGTCTGAATACGAAATCGGCTCACTAATCACAGATTTCAGTCCTTTACACACTAAAAAAATGTGGAATAGGACTGTCAAAGATCAGATTGATATCCCTTTTTACGAAGTTGACGCTCATAACATAGTTCCTTGTTGGATAGCATCGCCAAAACAGGAATATGCAGCCTATACCTTTCGACCGAAAATTCATCGTGCATTACCGGAATGGTTAGAAGAAATGCCGCAACTCCAAGAACATCCTATTTCTTGGAAAGCAGAAATTATAAAGACTGACTGGAAAAGAATTTTAAAAACTCTAAAAACAGATCAAACTGTTCTAGAGATCGATTGGATTAAGCCGGGGGAAAAATCGGCACAAAAAGTGCTGTATGATTTCTTGGAGAACAAATTATCGATGTATGATCAGATAAGAAATGATCCTACAAAAAATGGACAATCACATCTTTCACCATATCTCCATTTTGGTCAGATATCCGCACAAAGAGTAGCTAATGAAGTTCGAAAGAGCAATATAAATATACAGTCGAAAGACGCGTTCTTAGAGGAATTAATTGTGAGACGTGAACTTGCAGATAATTTCTGTTTTTATAATTCAGATTATAATTCATTTGAGGGCTTTCCTGACTGGGCAAAAAAAACACTTAATGAACATCGATGTGATCCAAGAGACTTTAGCTACTCTTTGAATGAGTTTGAAAATGCTCAAACTCACGACAATGTCTGGAATGCTGCACAAATGGAAATGGTTCAACAAGGCAAAATGCATGGTTATATGAGAATGTATTGGGCAAAAAAAATATTAGAATGGACAGAATCACCTGAAAACGCCTTAGAGGTCGCTATTTACCTTAATGACAAATATGAACTTGATGGAAGAGATCCTAATGGATATGTAGGAATTGTCTGGAGTATAGGAGGAGTACATGACAGAGCGTGGAAAGAGCGCAAGGTTTTTGGCAAAGTTAGATATATGAGTTCTAAAGGACTAAAGTCAAAATTCAACATGAAGGCTTATATTGAAAAACGATTAAATTGAAATAAAAGAACTGATCGAAGAATGTTTCTGAGAGGGATTAATGTCTAATTATATATCTCTGGCAAATTCCGTCAGCGTTGGTGACTTAATTGAGCCCAGAATCTGGTAAAATCCACTACACAGCCATAGTTGATAAAAAGGTAAAATTTGATGAGGATGTAGTCGTAGGACCCAATTGCATTCTTATCGGGAAGATAAAACTTGATAAGAAAGTTCGATTATGTCAGAATGTTGTTATTTATGAAAAAACCGAAATTGGAGACGCAACTTTTGTCGGTGACAATGTTGTCATCGGTCATCCTGATCAAGCTCAACTTGACTTAATTCTTAAGTCAAATGAAGTATTCCATCGTGTTATGGGCGAAAAAGTCCAAATTGGAAAAAACGTTATTATCCGTTCTGGAAGCATTATTTACTGCAGTGTGAAGATCGGAGATTATACGAAATTGGGTCATAATGTAATGCTTCGAGAAGAAACAGAAATCGGTAAGAATAGTCTGATCGGGACAGGAACTATTATTGATGGAAATGTAAAAATTGGAGATCGTGTATCCATACAGAGTAGTGTGTACATCCCTACATACACCACGATTGAGGATGATGTATTCCTAGGACCTCGTTGCACCCTTACTAACGATAAGTATGTCATGAGAAAGGAATACGATTTAATGGGACCTATTATTGAAGCAGGTTCGAGTATAGGCGCAAACGCTACAATTCTCCCTGGGATCAGGATAGGCAAAGGAGCTATTGTTGGCGCTGGTGCTGTTGTTACAAAAGATGTGCCACCAAGGAAAATTGTGACGGGCGTTCCTGCTAAGATATTCAAAGAAGTTCCTGATGACTTCAAAATTCCAAAGGAATAGTTTTGCTACTCCGTTTTCTAGAAATCAGATGATGTTAGTGTTATTTCATTATGTTACGAAATGTTTTTAATTATAAAACTGAGAACTAATCCACTAATTAAACCAAAAGCGGACGTGTAAATGGGTGAGACTGAGAAGAATTCTCATTATATTTATCTTAGTGACTTTTATTTTTTCAATCATCAGCACTCTTCCATCAACTGCATCTCCTGTAACAAAGGAAGTTACCATTGCTGCCAGCGATGATTTAATCAATAAAAATATTGAGCGAGAAGTCACAATCACACAATACGGGCTAATTGTTATAAAGGATAATTATACGATAGAGGCAAAGAAGGCAATCAACGGGAGTGCAATAGTCTTTTTAAATGATGACTCTAACAAAATATTCCATTTATCAGCTTATGATGCAAACCGCACAACTTTAGCAATGGGGAATCGGACAACCGAAGGAAATTTTGTTTATCAGCCTCTCATCTATACTGAACCTGTTGAATCATCGGAGTCATATTCTTTTATAGTTGTAACTGCGCTCGCTAATTCGATCAAGCCAGACAAATTAGGAAGTACTACTACGACCCAGTATCTCCAAGCTACATTTCGTCTTTACCCTATGTCCCCCTATTTCACAGAAGAAGCAACGGTAAATGTCAAGTTTTTCGATGGTATTAATGTGCCTGGCACTCTCGAATTTAGCCCAATAGCTGACGAAATTACGGGTGGTAAACTCATTTATTCAAAGCAAGACATACAGGGGCTTGATTTAAGTGAACTATTCTCTGTGAGATACCAAAGCAACAATCCACTATTAAAATTTGTCACTGCTCAGAGGGAATTAGAAATCGATCCGTGGGGCTATATTTATGTAAGAGAGGCACAAACTCTAAAAAATGTTGGTTTAAATCACACCAATATCGAAGGAATCAAGATCTCACTCCCGCCAGGTGCTGATCAGATTCGTGCTCACGATTCTGTAGGTAACCTTTCAATTAGTACAGTTGAACCTGTAAATCTTGAAAGGCCTGTAAACATCACATTAAACCTGAGATATCGTGTAGGTGGAGGAGGAGAGGAATATTCATTCTGGTTAAATTATCGCATCGGTCTTGAGAATTATACCCAGATAGAGAATCCATCCGACTATGTTCTCAAAACATGGAGTTATTCAGCTAGTGACATTCCTGTGGATTCATTCAAGTTAACAGTGATTCTTCCACAAGGCAGTTCCTTTCAAACAGCTCGACCTTATGATATCAATTCAACCTATCAAACAAACGGTAAAACCGCATATGTTTTGCAAGCCAGCGGACAAAACGCTGCGATCGCATTCGGATATATATATGTCGAATATACTTTCCCTGAGATATTCATGTATTCACGGGGTCTTTTTCTCTCTTTTGTTGTAGGAATTATTGCTTTGCTTTATGTAGTAAGTAGTAGGTTTATCAGACCAATTCTATTGCCAAGTATAAAGCCTGAAGTGCTCCCTGCACCTGCGATACCTACTGTAAAGACATTCTGCAGCCTTTACGACGAAAAAACTGCACTTCAATTGGAACTAAGACAGTTAGCCAACGATTTAAAGCGAAAGAAGATCAAAAAATTCGACTATGCCAAACGTAAGAAACTCTATGAAGATAAACTTGCAGAAATTACACAGAAATTACTTAATTCAAAACGTGAAATGATCAATATTGGCGGACGATATGCAGATTCAATCAATAAAATCGAAATAAAAGAAACTGAGATTGATTCAGTAAGAGAAAACACTAAGCGTTTAATTGAACGCTATAGAAGCAAGAAAATTACACGTACTACTTATGAACGCCTTAGAAAGGATTATGCACGCGATTTACAAAAATCAATGCGAGAAATTGATCGAATAATTCTAGAATTACGTGAAGAGGTACGATAGTTCTCGAACTTACTTTTATGTACCTATACTAATTTCAATTAAACGAGATGCGCATTTAACTTCTTAAATACATTCGAGTCATTTCAGATTATTCATTTATTCTCTTAATTGAATTCTGGTAGAGTTTTTGCATTGTACGGAGATTCTTCAAATCGTCTTCTAAACTTCTTCGGGGCGTTTCCAAAATCCACGGAAGTTTCCTAAGCACAGGATTAGATAAGATAGCTTTAAAGCCTGATATGCCGATGTTGCCTTCACCTATATGTTCATGTCGATCACGGTGGGATCCTTTTTTATATTTCGCATCGTTGGCATGAATCAATTTCAACCGATCTGGCCCTATAGTATCTAAAATTTCAAGAACGAGTGTATCAACTTCCTTAGGTTCTCTTAACTCATAACCGGAAACAAAAGCATGACATGTATCAAAACATAAGCCAATCATCTGACTAATAGGATTGTTTAAAGATTCAATAATCCTTCGTAAGTCCTTGAAACTGCTTCCCATACTCGTTTTGCTGCCTCCTGTGTTTTCCAAAAGGATCTGTACGTTACTCTGACTTTGTTTATAGGCTTCTTCTAGAGCATTGCAGATTTGTTCAAGGCCAACCTCAAAACCTTTTCCTCTGTGGCTACCACAATGCGTCACAATAAAGGGGATTTTCAGAGCGTTACAACGTCTAAGTTCCTCTATTAACGCCTGTACTGATTTTTGGTAAATTTCATCCTCAGGGCTACTTAAATTAGCCAAATAAGGCATGTGTGAGAATACGGGATCAATTTTAGCATCTTGGCGCTTGTTTATAAATGCTTGAGAAACATCAGGATCTATTTTTTTGAATATCCATGATCTTGGATTCCGTGTAAAGATTTGAAAAGTGGTACAGCCACTTTTTAACGCCCGATCAACAGCTTTATCGATCCCACTCGCAATACTTACATGAAATCCTATTTTAAAGGACTTTTCTTCAGTATTAAGACCAGAATTACTATCCATTGATCCTCTCTCATAAATTTTTAAGACATAAATAGAAACTTTGCGTTTTCACAACATTTTTAAATCACTCTGTCAGATTTCATAGTGCCAGATTCGTAGCCCGGTGGTGTAGTAACAGGGATAATTCATACCCCGTTGCAAATTGGCCAAGCATAGTGGGCTTTGGACCCGCTGAGAATTTTCCTCTAAGACAATTCGCGGAGACCCCAGTTCGAATCTGGGCCGGGCTATCACTATTTTTAAGAACTTAAGATTTTTTAAATCGAATTAAAAAAAGAAGTGCACTTGCTTTTAATATAAATGTCATTTCTCCTGACTATTTCAACTCGCATATTCGAGAAGATAAGACATTAAAGATGGAAGGGCTTTCCTTTTTCCATAGTATCTTTAGGGATTCTATCCTTGAATTCCTTCATGAATTCAAGATCGTCTTTTTCCTCACGTAAGTCATCTGGAAGCATATGGGGAATAGTTTCAATTATAGGATACCATCTGCTGCAGTTGGAACAAATCAGGATCCCCTCTTCAATTTCTTCCTTTTCTTCAAATACATGCAAATCAAGTGGATGATGTTTACAAATCGGACAGGCAAGTATCTCCATAAGTTTTCTTCTCATTGTCAAACCTCCGAATAGTTACAAATATGGTCTATTAAAATCCTTTAAAAATTGTGCATGTGTGTAATTAATTATTGGGAATAACAAACTAGTGTGGTTACTTTATGGATTTATCAGTTTGGGTCGATTATCTAACGCCAAAACAAGTATTATTTTTTGGAAGCGTTACTGAAAAACTCGAAAACTACGGGTTTGAAATTCTAAGAACTTCACGTAACTATAGTGAAGTAACTCGAATGCTAGATTTAACTAGCACTAAGGTTAAAATTATAGGACAACATGGAGGAAGTTCTCTAAAAGGAAAGCTTATTGCAAGTGCAGAACGCATTATTGAATTGGCTAAATACATTTCCACTAAAAAAATTGCTTGCGCATTGGGTTTCGCCTCACCTGAATTGTCTCGTGTGGCTTTAGGTCTAGCAATTCCTCATTTTACGGTGAATGATTCACCTCATTCTATTGCAGTAGCCCGACTTACTAGTCCCCCTTTAGCAGAACTATTGTTTACGCCAAAACAAATTCCAATAAAAGCATGGCTAAAAATCGGCATAGCACGAGATAAAATAATTCAATATAATGGACTTGACCCAATTGCGTGGTTAAAAGGATTTACGCCCAATATTCATATTGTTGAGGAGCTAGGGCTTAACCTAAATGAACCTATTATAGTTGCTAGGACTGAAGAAAAAAAGGCTTCATACTTGCTTGATTTAGATCCTCGCCAAATTTCAATTATTGTCCCAATTATAAAAAAGATTTCTCAGGAATATCCTGGATTTCAGATTGTGGTGATCCCGCGTTATGACAAACAACATTTAAAGTTAAGAAATACGTTAGGTGAAGAAATCACAGTTTTAAATAAAGCCATAGATGGTGCAAGTTTACTTGCATTTTCATCACTTTTTATTGGTGCGGGAGGTACAATGAATGCTGAAGCAGCACTCTTAGGTGTACCTACAATCTCTTGTTATCCGAAGGAAACAACACATGTAGAACAATTTTTGATAAATAAAGGTGCTATTTATAGAGCACGAAATGAAAACAAAGCTATTGAGAAAGCAAAGGAAATATTATCTTCTCCAGAAGAGTTCAAAGATCATCACAAACAAATGGCTAAACGCCTCTCAAATGCAATGGAAGATCCTTCTAAAATAATTGCAGAGCATATTAAGGACTTTTTAATGAAAGTTTCTTAGAAATTATTTTTCAGCTGATGCTTTACTAGTCCGAATCGAATTTTGAAAATACTTCTGTACCGCTTTATTCCAAATAAAAAGCCACGTTATGAATAATCCACATCCAATTGCTACTTTTGTGATTCCTGTAATGACACGTCCCACATAGCCAATTAATGGGAGCTGAAGAGGAACAATATAGACGTCAATGAAAAGAAGCATTAAAAGTAAAGTGAGCCATACTACAAACAAGATACCGCTTATTTCTATAGCACTTATATACTTCCATTTCATTCTAATCATCTCTTTAATTCATTTTGGTGTAATGACTACCGATAGAATTGCTAGAATTGCAGAGACTATACTTATAATCGCAAAGATTTTCACGATTTCAGCTTCTGTGAGAGGTCCTCTTGCGAGTATCAAGCGGGTGAGTGTGAGAGGTGCATCTTGATCAGGATTTGCTGTGAGTTTTCCATCCGGCAAGATTATAATAGGTCGTTTTTTTATCTGAGTCCTTCCTTTCAAGCCGCCAACACTAGCCAAGATATAAAATGAATTCATTATGTGCGGCATAAGAGCAATTATTGCTGCTATTTCCAACCTACCAATGACTGCTATGATTCCAATTGCAGCCCCTACCGTAAAACTCCCAACGTTTCCTGAAAATATTTTTGCAGGATACTTATTGAATATTAAAAACGCAATTAGAGCTCCTAACAACAATAAACTAAAAAGAATGCCTATTGTGGAGTCAAGAAGTATAGCGCAGATTAAGAGAGCAACAGATACAATTATACATGTAATCGACATTGATCCATTGAGTACATCCAACATATTCACTGCATTAGCTGGAACCGTAATAGCTAATAGAAGCGCAACCCAATAAATAATTGTTAATCGAGTTCTACCAATTATTGGGAGCAAAGGACGTGGAGTAATAACTCCGAAATATAATAATGGAATGCAAGCGAAAATCAAAATAATTGCCTTTTTTTCAGGTCCAAGTCCTTTTTTATCGTCATAAATCCCAACAAATCCTGCAATAAGAATTATACAAATAAAAGTTAGTATTTCTTGAACGTATTGATCTAATAGAAACAGAACAAGTATTGAAGTCAAAATTAGTCCTGTTAAAATTGCAAGACCGCCCATTTCGGGGATTTCTGGTTTATTTGGTTTGTGAATGTCTATACCTGTAATTCCTTTTTTCTTTAAGTATTTCATTAAAAATGGTATAATTGAGAACGTTATCCCAAATGAAACAAAAAAGGATATGATAATTACCAATTCTATTTCTAGATATGCCATTTCAGCTAGCAGTCATCCTTAATTCTATTTATTTTTCACAAAAGAATAATTGTTTTTAATTCTTGTTACTGGTTAAAAAATGTTTAAAAAATGCCCTCGACTATCATTTGGGTGAATTTGGCTTGATGAACTGAAATCTATTATCAATAAGAACATAGCTAGGTGATTTTTGAGAAATGGACACAACGATTGACTTGGTTATGTGGTGCAAGAATGGAGGTTATTGTCTTAATTCTGTTCTAAAACAAATAGAAAAGGTTATCCCATCTAAGGTCGTACATAAAAAAATTTTGGTTGACGATTACAGCACAGACAATACACGAGAAATTGCGAAGAGACATGATTGGAAAGTAGTGTATAATAACGGAAAAGGAGTCGGTGATGGTGCAAATACCGCCCTTAATCACGTTGATTGTGAATTTTTCGTTTCTTTTGAACATGATCTCGTTCTGGCAAACGATTGGTTTGAAAAAATTCCGCCACAGATTATAAACAATAAAGGGGTTGGTGCAGCACAAGGTGTTCGTCTACCAGATCATAAACTTCTACGGAAATTGCAGGAATTCAAAATAGAAAGGGAACAAAGGGTAGGAAGAACCACTCATAGTATGGATAATACAATTTACAGGACTGATGTTATTCGAGATGTTGGCGGTTTTCCAAAACTTCCTGGAGCCGGTGTTGATTCAATACTTGTGCATAAGGTACTAAAATCTGGTTACAGATGGATAACTGATTTTAATGTTATTTCAATTCATTTACGTAAAGGAATTAAAGAAGAAATAAGACACTACTACGGATACGGTCTAGCTTCGCCAAAAGTTTCTTTACATGATCCTTCTATTAATTTACACAGAATTATTTTGACTTTTGGGTTTAGTCCATTCCAAGGTTTTCATATAGCTTTAACTAAACACGATTGGCGATTGGCATTTTTATATCCTGTAATTAGGTTTGCAACTTTTTGGGGATACATAAAAGGTATTAAATCCGTCTATTAACTAAAAAACTAGAGATAAATACTAAATACTCTATTAAGGGGCTATAAGGGTTTCCTCAATGAAAATTGTAATGTTAACAGGATATTTCCATCCACATTTAGGCGGTGCTGAAAAAGAAACGAAGAGGTTAGCACTCCAATTTAGAGAAGGAAAGAATAAGATAATAATAATTTGCCATCGTTATTTGTGTTCATTAAAACAAAAAGATTTTCTAGATAATATCCCCATTTTTCGATATACAACATTACTCCTAAAAAAGAGAGATTTATTCTCAATGATCCTGGGGTTTCCGTATATTCTCTTCACAGTCAGGAAATTTAAACCTGACATAATCTATTCAGCTTTTTCAAGCATAAATTTATTCATATGTCTTTGGCTTAAGAGGTTCTTGAAAACCCCAGTGGTAAGTTCAATAAGGGGAACGGATATTTTTCGTTTCCCTAAAAAGAACGTATTCTATAAAAAAATAATAAAATGGAATTTGAAAAATGTCGATATGGTTATTCCAGTTGCAAAGGTCGCGTATCAAGAAGCTAAAAAGTATGGCGACATTAGAAAAAAGGCGAAAATAATCCAGGGAGAAGTAGACATCAATAAGTTTGAAATAACTGAAAATAAATCACTTATTAATAAATATCAATTAAAAAATAAGTTTGTTATTATGACACTGTGCAGGCTCAGTAGGGTTAAGAGGGTAGACATTCTTCTTAGATCTTTTAAAATAGCTTTATCAAAATTAAAATACGCTCCTGATGGACGCGAAATTATTCTAATGATATGTGGTGATGGAGAAGAAAAAGGAAGATTAGAGAAAATTTCTAAGGACTTAGGAGTTTCTGAGAAGACTATTTTTACTGGCGAGATTCCTCCTGATGAGGTACCTCATTATTTATCGCTAGCAGATCTTTATGTATCAACTTCAGAATACGAAGTTTTTAGCCATACAACAATTGAAGCAATGATGTCAGGGCTTCCAATAATTTCAACAAACATTCAAGCTTATGAGGATATATTACATGGAGCAGGACTTATGGTTCCATTAAATGATCCAAAAAGTCTAAGCAACGCAATTATCAATTTAATCAAAGATGACAAAAAAAGAAAGATCATGGGAAGAGATTCTAGAAAAATATCTGAGAACTTTTATAGTCGAAAAGATACAATCAACGAATTTTTGAAGGTATTTGAAACTGTAATCAAAAGTAAAAATTAACTGTCTAATTATTATCTCAATAATTAAATAAAATATTTCTACAATAATTCTTGAAAGGATGTGAAAGCAAGTGATTTTGGATGTGGGATGTGGCGCAGACCCTTCAGGAGACATAAATATAGATGTAACTACTGAATACGAAAACAAGAATAGAAATTTAAGGATAAAAACATCAGCGGATGTAATTGCAGATGGCAACTTTCTGCCTTTTAAGGATCTTTGTTTTGATAAGGTTGTATCCCGTCACGTTATTGAGCATACCAAGACACCATTTCGATTTTTAAAAGAGTTAATTAGAGTCTGCAAAAAAAAAGTTGAATTAACTTGCCCACACAGATTTTCTGGATTGGCAAAAGGCAAGAATCATGAAAGTTACCTCAATAAAACATGGTTCGTAAAAGCTTGTAAATCACTTAATATTGACAATATAATCATAAAAACAGATTTAGAAGTTTTTAAGATCGGTTTTTTAGTTCTTCCATTAGTTAGACCTCGTGAAATGACTGTTAGGATATTCAAGTAACAATTATTTATGATCTCCGTTATCTGGTCTTCGTAGAAGATTTATTAAGGGATGTAATAGTTTTGGTGTAGAACTTTTGAGAAATTTAATGTCATCTATATCATATGTCTTTAAAATTGACAGAAATACCAGATAAACTATTACAGAGCACCCTATTGCAATCAAGAGGTATATAATTCCGCCACAGATTGTAAATAATAAAGAGGTTGGTGCAGCTCAAGGCATCGGACTACCTGATCACAAACTTCTACGAAAGTTGCAGGAATTCAAAATAGAACGAGCCCGGAAGGATAGAAGAGCAACCCATAGTAGGGATAACACGATCTATCGAACAGATGTTATTCGAAGCGTTGGTGGATTTCCAAAACTTCCTGGAGCAGGAGTTGACTCAATACTTGTGCAAAATATTCTGAAATCAGGATATAAGTGGATAACTGATTTTGATGTAGTTTCGATCCATTTACGGAAAGGTGTCAAACAAGAAATACGACACTACTACGGGTATGCCAATGCTGCGCCAAAAGTCTCAAAACATGATCCTTCAATCAATTTCTGCAGAATAATTTTAACATTTGGTTTTAGTCCGTTTCGAGGGGTAGAAATAGCATTTAAGAAACGAGAATGGCGATTAGCATTACTGATCCTGCAATTAGATTTGTTACTTTGTACGGATATATTAAAGGTATGAAGGCGTTGTCATAAAGATTGTTTGGATGTGGGTTCCCAAGGTTTTTCTTAATCAACTCCTTCTATTCTTCCTAATTTCTGAAGGAAAAATATGAACGGATGTACTATCTTAGGTGTCGCCTTTTTTAGAAAATTTATATCCTCTCTGTTATAGGTCTTAAAAATTGATATAAAAACTGGATATAGTATTACAGCGCTCACTGATGATATTAACAGTAATTCTAAGCCTTTGAACACTGTTGATAATAAAAACAAAATTATTACAACAATTCCACTAGCAAGTATGATCTTAAACAATGAAATAAATTGAATTGAAAGAGAAAGATGCTTTTTAAAATATCTGAAGAGGAATATAGAGGCTGCAAAAAATCCAATTAGATAAACGATGCCTACAATATCTATTGTTGGAAATAATATGAGAAGGATTATAAGGAAAACAATTTTAATGATCAATAGAATTGACAATATTTGAAAAGGTACGTTTTTATAACCTGCTGCTAATAATACAGATTCTAAAATCTCTCTGAAGATATTAATTGCAAAGGCTATACATAAAATTGTAAATATTATTTCTCCTCCAATTATTTTTTCAAAGAATATGAATGAGAAAAAGATAAAGGCAACAATAGAAGAGAAAGTAAGGAAAGGAAATCCCACAGTGAATACAAATTTAAATACTCTTGAAAGTACAAGTTGTGCTCTACTTTTTCCGTATTCGAAAGATTCACACATTGTTGGAAAAAATAAGGCAAGCAACGATGAAGACAAATAACGCAAAATTGCAACTCCCTTTAATACCAAATAATATAATCCCAATATTTCAACTCCCAGAAAAGCGAGAACTAATATCTGATCTATAAAACCTGAAAAAAATCCTACAACTCCTGCTAAGCATAACGGGAGAGAATATGCAAAAATTTCTTTTAATGGGGGACTAACGCGCGGATAAACAAAAATATCTCTAATAAAATAAAGTGAAATGAGAAACGAGGAAAAATAGCTTATTATCCATACTATTGGTAGTCCTACCAGTCTAAAATATGGAAATATGAAAAATCCTGAAATTAATAATGTTAGCGGTTGAATTAACGACATCAAAGCAATTCTGTGCCCTTGAATTAATCCTGCAAAAAATGATTGTGATAACTTGAAAAATGGAGAAACTATTACCGCTATGCCGGTCATTTGTATTAAGAAGATATACTCGGTGGAGATCTGTAGAATTTCAACAACAGATTTAGCTACGAAAAAAATTCCTAACCCAAGTAATATGGAAAAAAGTAATGTGATTTCAATTGTTCTTAAAATTGTTCCATGAATAACATTCCATTGTTTTTCTCTTAAAGAATGACTTATTTTATATTCCGCATAGGTATAAAGTCTTAATAGAGTAACTGGCACGCTTATATTAACGACAATTGCTAAAATAGCTATAATTCCTATTTCGTGTAAAGTAAAAATTGAAGTTATAAGTATCCAGTATAGTAACGAAATGAACTTAGAAAGAATCCTCTGCACACCAATTACTGAGGTTTGAGTGAGATATTCTTTCCCGGTTATCAATGTAGGGAAAACTTACAAGTTATCAACTCAAAAACTTTTCTAAAAACCTATTCAATAAGTTGAAAAAAAGAATTCGAAACTTCTTAATGTAAGGAAGATTAATAATACGTATGTAGAGGTTGAGAAATCCATGTAATATAATCAAAATCTTATCTCCTCTATTTTAATGAATTTTGATTAACTTGTCTTGAAATCTATCATTATATAAAAGATTAGTGAAGCGAATGAAGACTAAAGTTTCTATAATTATTTTAAATTTGAACGGTTGGAAGGATACAATAGATTGCTTAGAATCTCTGTATCAGATTACGTACCCCTATTACAATGTTATTTTAGTAGATAACGGCTCAAAAGACAACTCTATTAAAAAAATTAGAAAATATTGTGAAGGAAATCATTTAGTTACTTCAAAATTTTACAAATATTCTTCTGAGAATAAACCAATACGAATCATTGAATATACAAGAAATGAAGCAGAAATTGAAAGAGGTAAAGTAAAGGAGATTAACGAATTACCATCAAATAAAAAACTGATTCTCATAAAAAATGAAAAGAATTACGGTTTTGCTGAAGGAAATAATATAGGAATAAAATATGCTTTGAATGTTTTGAATTCTGATTATGTTTTAGTTTTGAATAATGATACTATTGTAGATAGGGATTTTTTAGGGGAGTTAGTGAAAGTTGCAGAGACAGATGAAACAATTGGAAGTGTCCAGGCACTGCTTTTAAGACCAGGAGGGAAAATAATAGATTCACTAGGTCAAGAACTTTTAGCATGGACGTCAAGGGATAAGGGATTTAATACAGAATATAAACGAGCCCTTGAAAAAGATTTTGAAATATTTGGATCATGCGCTGCTGCTGCTGTTTATAAAAATCATGTATTGAGAAAGGTTGGTTTATTCGATAAAGACTTTTTTATTTATCTTGAAGATATAGATCTTTCGTGGAGAGTAAGATTAAGTGGATTTAAATCATTTTTAGTACACAAATCTGTCGTATATCATAAAAGAGGTTTGAGCGCCCCCCCTCATTTAAGAAAAAAATATCATAGTAGTAAAAATTGGTTGATTATCTTATTAAGGTATTATCCTTTTTCTTTACGATTCTTTAGAATATTATCTAAGTCTATTTATTACGCATCAAGAATAGGAAAGATACACGAACTTTCAAAAATACTAGTAAAAAATCTGAAAATGAGAAAAATTATTAAGCAGAACCCTTTTTTGAAGAAATTGCAACTTAGATGGATTAAAAGATACGCACACTTAGACAATTGACCCAGGCCATCATCGATCTCATATCCGATTGAATTAAACAAGTTATTCAAGTGTAACATAGTCAAGAAGTGTATTTTCTGATAATGAACAGATCTTATCTCGATAGACGGCTTTGAATTCTCTTTCATGGATCTATATATAGCCAAGATCCTGTAATTTTTTCATTATTATTTCATCTTGTTCATCTAATATGTGAGTCTCTGAAGTGGAAGGTTGTTCTTTAACAAATGTTCTATAAAATTCAAAATTTTCCAACCAATTAACTAACTTTTCTTTTAATTCATTCTTTAAATCAGGGGTTTGGTAAGAGATATTTTTGAGTTCATTTGGATCTCTTTTTAGATCGTATAATTCTTCATTTCTATTATGGATACGTTTACAATATCTACATAGAGTTTTATTTTTCGTTGGAGCAAAGATGTATTTGTAATTCTCCGTTCTAATCGCAGCACGTCTTTGTACGAGTTCTTCAAAAGCCAAAATTACCTTATGAAAATCCTCTTGTTCCCCAAATATGATTGATAGAAAGCTTTTTCCGTCCATATTATACTTTTCGGATGTTTTAGATATCATCTCTAATAATGTCGGCATAATATCTATATGTTGTACCATTCCTTTGATTCTCTTACCTTTTGGAAACCATGTATAATTCATTATCAGAGGAACGTGGATACTCACGTCGTATAATCCATGATGATCGAAGTATATCCCGTGTTCTATCAGACTTTCGCCATGGTCGGATGTAATTATTATTAACATCTTTTCAGTTAGATGATTCTTTTCTAGGAAATTAATCAATTTTCCTATTTGGTCGTCAATATATCTAATCGTTGCCTCATATCTTTGTATATGTTCTTGTGTTATTCTATCCGTCGGTACATAATAATTAGGAGGATAACGGCTGTAATTTGAAGGGCGTAAAACCTTATTGATCGTTATTTGGTCTAAAAAAGTTGAATTTATGTGGTTTTGTATTCCTTTATTTGAATTGAAATAGCGTGTTGGGGGAGCATAAGGCATATGGAGATCCCAGTAGTGAAGAAAAAGAAAAAACTTGTTTCGATTTTTTTTAATTAATTTCATTGCTTGATAAGTGATTTCTAAGGCATTTTTATCGAGAGATGATTTTATATAATGTGCATAGGATCTAGATAATAACCGTAAATATCTGTCAAAGGAACTACGGAACAAACGTCTTTTAATTCTGTATAATTTACTTCGTGCTACTGCACCACTGTAATAGTCATATCCCCGTTTATGCCATCTACCAAGCCAGTCTATGGCTAAAGTTTTATATCCTTTCTGTTTGAGAATTTCAGGAAGAAGTTTTGTACCACTTGCGATAAAGTACTTCAGGCTATTTTCATCTACGTATTTGAAATGACTGATAATTCCATGAGAGAGTGGGTGCCTTCCTGAAAATATTGAAGTAAGCGAAGAATCAGTTGCATTCGTGCAAGAGTACGCATTTTCAAAAAGTAGACTTTCTTTTGCAAGACGATCGATATTTGGGCTTATACTCTTATTATAGCCATAACAGCCCAAATTCCTAGCCCTAAGAGCATCTATGACAATGAATAGAATATTAAAATCGTTTTTCATGTCTATAATCCTCTGCTCAGTAAGTCTCGCTAACTTCAGAATTAATAATAGTTATAAAGGATTTTTTTCTTTTTTTGAAAATATTATTATAGTCAGTTTGTAAAACAACTCACTTTGAACAACTCGACTGTATAGGGTTGTTCTGTAGTTATAATGGAGAGAAAATTGTATTTTTCAGTAAGCAATTGAAGAATAAAATCGTGTATACTGGCTTCAACATACGGATCATCAATGAAATAAACGGATTTGTCTTTGATCCAAGTCTCTACGAATGGCAATACTTCTTCAATTATCTTGGTTTCTGATAAAACACTATAACGAAGATAATATCTCTCGCCATAGTTCCGGGAAAAATAAGGATGAAATAACTTATCCCATGTGTCATCACCAATTATTAGCGAGGCGGGTTGTGTATTTGTGTAAAACAGATCCTTATAATATACTAACCTAGTTTGAAATGAATGGTATTGCGAAATCATGATAACATTAATGACTCCTAAAGTTACGAACAATCCTAGAAAAAAGCAGTAGAAGATTTTTTTCTTTTTAATCCTTCCTCGAAACCACATCACACAATTAATGCACGTATACGGTAAAATTACTATGAGAAATCTTGTAGATTCGATGAAAAGATGTTCTAGGTAAAAGGGCAGATAATAATAACTACTAAACAAAACGAGGAATAGCAGAATAATGAAAAGACTGATGAAATATGCATCTTCTTCGAGTTTCCTCCGGATGTACAAAAATGTCAAAATTAGCCCAATTGGTGGAAACAGATTAAGAACCAAGAAATACTGAGGAAAATGAACCAAAAAATTTTCGACACTAAAATAGACTACTTCTCCAGTTAAATGGTATCCTGTCAGGAAATAACTTCCAAAAAAATAGTTATTATAGAGACCAATAAAGCAAAAAAACGGAATTAAAGGAATAGAATAAAGATAAGTAGATAGTTCATCTAATTTTCTTACTCTAATCTGGTTTAGGAGAATTGGAAACAAGAAAAGGATATTGGTATACTTCAGAAGTGTGGCAAATCCAAGCGATAAAGATGAGACTACGTAAAGGGAAGGATTGTTATTTCTTGATGCTTTTAAGTAGAGAAAGAATGAAAGAAGTAGAAACGTAGTTGAAGGAACATCACTCAGAAGAGTTCTCGAATAAAAAACCATTGGAGGGCAAATTCCAAGAAGGATTGCACTTATTAGACTACTTATCCTGTCTTTTGAAATTTCATGTACGAAAAAATAAGTTAGAATTGCCGCAAGAATCGAGAAAATCCCATTCATATAATATATGAAACTATATCCACCAATTAGGTAAAAAATTGCTATAAATAGTGATTGTCCAATAGGGTATTTCGAGATAAATAAATTCGGAGTTGTTGTAGGCACTAAATCACCCATTAAAAGGGGAGATTCAAGTTGAACTCCTATCGGTTTTCCTTCTGCAAGTTGAATCGCAGTAAAAATATAATAATACTCATCGGGAGACGTGTAGAAGTAAATTTTACCAATAAAATAAAGGGGTGCTAATATCAGAACTAATAATACGATATCTCTTAACTGAAAGTTGATCTTTGACAAAGATCTCAAATTAATTCCTCTCAATTCTCGGAAAGTGCTCAATTTCTTAAGGAAGGTATATCCGCAAAATATATCTTCTTTATCAATGATACAATCGTTGAAAAGAAGAATAATTAAAGATATATGGTAAGTCTGATTTTTGAATAACAGAGAAATAAGTGGTAAGCACCATATTTTAAGATACTTCTAAGAGGCTAATGTCTTGAAAGTGCTGTTTATAGCTAAATATCCACAATGGTATCGCCTTGCATGGGGAGGCGATCAACATAGTCATGTTCTGGCGGAGTATCTCGCCAAAAAGAATCACGAAGTTTATTTTCTAAACGCTATATACGAAGGAAATAATAATATGAAGTTTAAGAAAATGAATTACAAATCTTATAGGGATAGACCTTTCTATCCAAAAGCAGATCAACTTATTGATATTCTACAGGATCAGAAGTTCGATATAGTTCATCATTTTTCGACAATGGGCTACTCTTTTGAGCAATTAAAAAGTAAAAAAGAGGTAAATTTCCCCTCAATCTGCTCGATTTGGACTTTAAGAACCGCCGCTGCTGGAATAAATAAAGATTGGAAATTCTTATTTCATGGAAAACCATTTAGATATCTTGCTATACGCAAGGAAAAATTTGCAGCAAAATCTGCTAATATTGTGACAGTCGCATCAACTGCTATGAGAGAATTAGTGAGTAAAGAGTTCAATATTCCTGCGGAGAAGATCCGAAAAATTCCAAGGGGTGTTGATACACATTTTTTCAAATTGCAACCCTGGCCTATAAGAAAGGACAAAATAATCCTAGCAGTTGCAAGACTTGAGAAAGAAAAAGGGGTTCAATACTTAATTGAGAGTGTGCCACAGATACTCAAAGTTGTTAGCAATGCTTCGCTGCGTATAGTGGGTGCAGGAAAAGATGAGAAGTTCTTGAGACGACTTGTACATAAACTAAAACTTGAGAAAAGTGTCAAATTTATTGGGAAAGTTGACAGAAGCAGAATGCCTGCTTTTTACAAAGAATGCAATGTATTTGTGTTATATAGTCTTTTTGAACCATTTGGTGCAGTTTTAACAGAAGCTGGGAGTTCAGGCAGACCTGTAATTGCACCTAACTGCGGAGGTCCACAAGACATCATCCTTGATGGGAAAACTGGTTTCTTAGTTAAGCCTTTTGATTTTCAAGCCTTAATCGATAAAATAATTGAGGTTCTTACTAATGACGAACTAAGTAAAAAAATGGGCGAGGTAGGAAGACAGCACATACTCCAAAATTTCACATGGGCATCAGAAGCTAAGTCTTACGATCGTCTATATAAAGAACTAGCAATATCAACATAAGTATTTTTGTAGATTACGTCTTTTGAAGGGATTATTTTGAAAATTTGTCTTTTAACCCTTACATTTGCGCCCGATGCAACCGGTGGAAGAGCTCGATATGCAAGAGATATATATACTGAACTTGTAAAGCGAGGACATCAAGTATATGTTATTACTGGTCTTTGGACAAGGAAGTTGAAGGCAAAAAATGTTTTTCAAATCAAAATACCCAAAGCACGATATTTCTGGTTTCCTTTTTGGCTTTTAGGTGCAATAAAACTCATAATGTCTCAACAATTTGATATTATACACACTAATGGATATAGAGAAAGCTTAGTGTGCCAATTTTTGAAGAAACCATACATTACAACAAGTCACGATATTGGTGCTTTTGAGCTTAACATCCCATTATTAAGAAAACTACTGATTAGAGATGCAATAAACGCAAGGAAGGTAATCGTACCAACCGAAGTTATAAAACAAAAACTCATTGAAAAACTTCCTTTCCTTAGTACTGATAAAATAGTGCCACTTCACAATGGCGTTGACACAAATAAGTTCACAATTAACATAAACGGAGGCAACTTACAAAAGGAATTGAATATTCAGCAGTTTAAAATTATATTATACTTGGGTCGAATTGCGTTCTATAAAGGTGTTCTTGAAATCATAAAAGCCTATAATATTGTAAAAAAAGAAATTACTAATGCTAAATTACTAATAGGCGGTGCGCCCACTCTCAAGATGAAATCAGAATACAATAAATGGAAGAAAGAACACACCGATGTTTTATTCACTGATTTTATTCCTGAAGAAAAGATCGCTGAATATTATGCCCTTGCAGATATTTTTGTAACATTTTCTTATAGTGCAGAAGGTTTTGGTTTGACTTTAGTCGAAGCTTTAGCCTGTGGAACGCCTGTAATTTGCTCTGATTTGCCAGCATATAGAGAAGTACTGAGAAATTATGGACAATTTGTGCCGCCCAGAGATATAATTGCATTGTCAAAAACTATGATTAGACTTCTAAAAGATGATGAAAGACGAATTAAATTAGGTATTGATGGGGCTAGTTTTGTAAAAGAAAATTTCAGTTGGTCTAAATACGTAGATCAATTAATAAAGATATATCAAATGGTTTGAGAGCGATATATTGGAAAAAAGGCCCCATAGCGAAACTGTTAAATAGGCAAGTGCACAAAAAATTCTCCCTTATTATTTGGATCATTTTCACATTCTTATTGTGAAATACTTTCAGAAATGTAACAAAGTAAAAAAAGGAACTAGGTGTCGTTATTGTCATCTTCTTTCAGACATATAATTCGAATTATAGGTACAGATATCGATGGAAATAAACGGTTAGACATGGGCTTAACAGATATTCCAGGCGTTGATATTCGGTTATCCCATGCGATATTGCATGCAGCTGATATGGACCAAACTTCGAGAATTGGTTTTCTTAGCGATCGTGATGTGAAAAAACTTGAAGATATCATTACAGATCCCTCAAATAATGGTATTCCAAAATGGTTGTTAAATCGTCAAAAGGATCCACACACTGGCGAGGATTTACATTTATTGGGTGCTCGACTAAAATTGATGACAAAGACTGATATTGATTTAATGAAAAAACTCAAAACATATAAAGGGATACGCCATTCGCAAGGATTAAAAGTGAGAGGACAAAGAACGAGAACTACTGGGCGTAAAGGCAGAGTTGTTGGAGTGCGCTTGAAGAAAAGAGGTGCCAGATAAAGGTGATGTCAAATGGGTGATCCTAAAAAACCTAAGAAAAAGTATAAGAAACCCTTTCAGCCTTGGGAAAAAAATCGAATGGCTATAGAACTCGAATTGATCGGTAAGTATGGCCTTCGTAATAAGAAGGAATATCTACGCCATGAGGCGTATCTGAGGAAGATTAGAGGACAAACTAGGCAAATTTTGGCTATTCTAGAAACAGATAAAAGAGAAAAAGTAGAAAAGGAACTATTATCAAGATTAGAACGCCTTGGATTGATATCAACAGAGGCAGTTGTTGATGATGTCCTTAGTTTAACAACTGAAGATCTTTTAAAACGTCGACTTCAAACCATAGTTTTTAGACAAGGCTTTGCAAAATCTATTCATCATGCGAGACAACTTCTTATTCATGGTCACATAGCACTACGAGGTCAAAAAGTAACTTCTCCAAGTCGTCTATTGCTTAAGGAAGAAGCAAAAGAGTTAACGTATGCGTCTTCGAGTCCGTATATGGAAGATGATCACCCAGAACGCCCATCTACACCAATTCTTGAATCAGCTGAATAAATAAAGTCATTCTTGAGGTTAATTTTATGAGTCAAAGAAAAGAACTGAAATGGGGCGTTGCCCATATCTACTCTTCTTATAATGATACGATTGTTCATATAACAGACCTTACTGGCGCTGAAACCATTGCGCGATATAGTGGAGGTATGATCGTAAAGGCAGACCGAGAAGAAAGCAGTCCATATGCTGCCATGCAAGCCGCTTTTAGGGCTGCAAATGAAGCAAGAGATAAGGGTATTTCAGCTCTTCATATAACTGTAAGAGCACCGGGTGGTCATGGCGCAAAAACACCAGGGCCAGGCGCACAAGCAGCAATTCGTGCTCTAGCTCGTGCAGGCATGCGGATTGGTAGAATTGAAGAAATCACACCAGTTCCTCATGATGGAACTAGACGCCCAGGCGGTCGTCGTGGAAGACGTGTTTAAGAATTTCTGGTTTCTAATTAATTTTACTTGATAAACACTTCTTCAAAAATTAGAATTGAGTTAACATTCTATTATTTTCAAAAATGACTAAAGTTAATGTAACGGTTTTTTGATTCTTCAGAGAAAATTAAAATGGCGCCGGGGGAGGGATTTGAACCCTCGAGCTCCAATGGAGCACAGGCTCTCAGATATGATTTCCAGGCATGAGCTGCAATAAATAACGCTTGCATCTGCTCCCTACCAGGCTAAGATACCCCGGCATATTAGTATTGGATGGCCAAAATCGATTGTTTTCTAAAAGGCACCTTTGTTTAAATATTTATAGGCTACGTGTTGCAGCCACCTCTACGATTAAAAATTGTTTTCTATATTGATGACTTATATACGTGATATCCAGCCTTTTTTCCAAGTTCTAAGATTGTATTAAATACATCATTTAATTTTTCATATACTCTGTTGTGTCCTCTTCTTATGACTAATTGCAGAGAGCCTTGCGATTTAAGGTAAAGGGGAGCTTCATCAATAATTTGGAAAATAGTCTTCATTCCACTCGAAACTGGCGGATTTGTCACAATAACATCGAAGGTTTCCTTATCTCTCTTTACAGGCTCATAAAGGTTACCCCATCTAGCCTCTGCATTTATAATGTTATTTTTTTTGAGGTTACTCCTCGTAAGATTGATGGCTCGTCTATTAATGTCTGTTAGAACTACTTGACTATTAGGGGATATTATAGAAGCAGCTACAATGCCAATTACTCCTATTCCACAACCAAGATCTAAAACCCTGTCCGAGTTGGTTAAATCCATTTTTTCGATAAGCAATTGCGTGCCTTTATCGATTTTGGATTGTGAAAAAACATCTGGAGCAGAAACGAACTCAAACAATTTACCTCGTAGATACACAGAAATTGTTTTCGTTTTTAACGAGGATGTGGGCATTTTAGACGAATATGGCTTTGGCATTTTTCTCAGGAATCTTATCTTTAACTATTTTTTAAAGGATTTCCACTCTGGATATATTGAACGTGGCATTATGACTTTCTTTGTATTTGCAACTACGCCATGATCTATTTCAAGAATCTCTTTACTTAACATAGTTGCTTCAGCAATACCAACAGCTTCGCCTTTCTGAGTCAATATTACTACAGTAACTCCTGGTTTGATATTATCACTTAACTTTAATACTCCTGGCGCTGTTAATTTTGCCCCATGGCATATTGCATCAACTGCGGAATCTCGAATCACCAACTTTGGAAGATGAACTAAGCCTTCTTCCACGGGTTGTATTACCTTACGCACATACTGTTCATTACCATCCTCTTTCCAATAGTGATAGGCATCGTTTACTTCAAGAAGTGTAACTAGAGTGTCATCCTCCTTGAATGGACCTGCACGCGTTCTTCTTAACTCTAACATATGAGCCCCAGTGCCCAATACTTCGCCAATATCATGCACCAGTTTCCTCATGTAGAATCCCGCTTCACAACCGACTTTAATGAGGACATCCGTTCCTAAAATTTCTAATACATTTGTATAATATACTCTACGGATTCTTAAGCGTCGTTTTACAGAAGATCTTAGTGGAGGACGTTGATAAAGTGGACCTGTAAACTCTTGACATATTGCCTTAATTTTTTCGTGATCCACCTCTTTGTGAAGACGCATCACACAAACATATTCTTTTCCAGCAGGAAGCCAACTTTGTACGGCCTTTGTTGCACGTTCTAAAGCAACTGGAAGAATTCCTGTTACGCCGGGATTACTCTATTCTAAAGACTAACTCACCTTCAGAACTCTAGAGTCCCTCCGTGCCCTGCTTTCTTTAACTCCAGAATTCTTTTGACCCATGCTACA
>JBHLOP010000133.1:0-5821 GCA_048940375.1 Promethearchaeota archaeon
ACACAGTCAACCATTACGTCTTTGAGTCCTGATTCGATAAACCAGCGTTTGACATCTTCTCTCTTGAATCCCATCCAGCGATCATATTGTTCTGTTTTCAGAAATTCGAAATTATGTTCATCCAAATCAGTAATTATTAACTTACCGCCAAGCTTTAAGATCCTCACCATCTCATTAA
Source organism: Promethearchaeota archaeon (assembly GCA_048940375.1). Classification (GTDB taxonomy): domain Archaea; phylum Asgardarchaeota; class Sifarchaeia; order Borrarchaeales; family Borrarchaeaceae; genus Borrarchaeum. Next base: position 179 of record JBHLOP010000133.1, read on the forward strand.
TTGCGACTGGTGGGCTCTCTACGTGGTGTAAATACATGTTAGCAAACACATAGTCAACGCTTTCATCTTCAACTGGAAGATTTTCTGCGTCTCCCTTGCGATAATCGATTCCTGTATTATCAGGGAATTTCTTTTGCATCTCTCTGATCATTTCTTCCGATTGATCAATAACAATTACATTCATACCGTTTTTAATAAGACCTTCTGTGATAAACCCAGTTCCTGCCCCGATATCCGCAGCAAGTCCTCCAGGTTTGATGTTTGCAACAGTAAACGCTTTTTCCCTTACTGCTTCGGAAAAGAAAGTTTCTCGCATTTTGTCCCATTGAGATGCAACATTATCAAAATATTTCTTACTACCCATAGTAATCTCTCCTTATTTTGATGCTTGCTTATTATCGTTATATTCTAAAATCGATTTTCCCGAACCTTACGATTATTTATAAAACAGCTGAATGGTTGATGTACTTCCATGTTTTATGATAATCATCAATCTTTCCGTGAGGGGAAAGACCAGCCTTAAGGTTATCAGGCTGTGCGCTCGTCACCGAGTGCAACACATGCTTCATTACTACTATTTTTTTCAGTAGTTCGGAAGTCTTGCAGGAGGTTATCCCGCTGTGCTTGAACAGGTCATGGGTCTTTGACCATCTTCGGTAAGGACTGCACTGTTTCACACGGGGCTCGATGAACTCCCCGACGTGTGAGAGCACCCAATCATAGACAGCTGGAACTACTTCCTTGAAACCCAAGCCTCTTCGAGCTATTACATAACTTGCGAGATGGTGTGTTGACAAATTATGTAACCGTGAATATTTGTATTTCCCGATGAGCGAGGTGTAGCCGGGAAATACTTTTCGAAAGGACACACCGCACTTTTTACACTTTCTCTTCAGTAACTCTAAGGCGGTGGTTTTCATGTTACTTAATTTTCGGTTACGTGTGGTATTATAGGAAAACTCTTGGTCGATTTGTAAGTCCTCGACCACGATACCTTTGCCCTTATTGATACAGTAATTGACGACCTTATCCATCTTATAGGAGATATAATCTTGACGTTTATCTTTTCGATAACTGTGAAGGTTGCAGAACGAGATAGTATGATAGGAAAGTAACGTACTGTTGCTATCCACATTGGTTAACGCCACAAAATCATAGTTAAAATCCAAGCCAATGGCGTCGTATTCGTAGCCGTAATTTGGTGTCGGCATTGGGAGCTCATACGACACATGGGCAAAGTAACGGACTTCACCCTTAACGATCTTTCTCTTTATAGTCACCGTGTATTTATCGGCAATGAGAATCTGTTGAAACCACTTTTCCTGTACAGCATTGACGGACATAGGGATAATAAGCCATTTGCGCCCCTTTTGCGTGGAGAAGGTGCGTATCTTGATCGTCTTATCGAACAAAACCTTGAGGTTCAGGTTCTTTCTCTGTTTCTTCCCCACACAACTAAAGGAGGAATCCCGTCGTATCCTGAACTCTTCCCTTGTTATATTGCCGCGTACTCTATCCCTGAACAATTTTTTAGTGCCGAAGACTACGGGTTCCAGCTGCAAATTGTGTAGTTGAGCCATGATCGAGGACCTGCGGGCGTACAAACCTTTTAACCGCTGGTCGCGTCTGTCCTGTTCCTTGATAGTGTCGATTTTTTTGTTAATTACCTGTAACTGCTGTTCCATGTGTTTCTGGCGTTTTTCCAGCCACGTTTTTTGCGCCTCCAGTTTCTGTTTGTTATCGATCAGGATGGTGTTGACGTAGGGATTGTTATAACACAAACTCATCAAACACTGTTGGATGGTCTGTACTTCACCGAAACGTGATTTCATGTTGTCCTCGCCATGAAACAACAGGTTATAACCGATGCGTTTCATTCGGTTATAGATAGTAAAAATTACATGGAGTTTTCGTTCTTGTAGTTTATCGGGATAGATTCTAAATATGACAGTTTGGATCATGCGTTCTTATCCCCTGCCCCTTATCTTCTAATTTTTTCAAGTATGTGTGTAATACTTCAACCTTCTGTCTCTTTACAACGAAATATGACAGTAGTTTGTTACACTATAACACATATCACCCCATATATAAATTTTTCGTTTTAAATCGCATAAAAATCTACTTAAAAGCGTCTTTATGAGTTATTTCTGCCTATTTTCACTGTACCCTTATCAAGTTACCCAGTATTCATTTAAAGTCAACATACGTATGTTTTATGATATAACCTATACTAAGAATAGAACAATTAGCAACTGTGACAGTAAACGCTTTTTCCCTTACCGCGTTAGAAAGGAAAGTTTCCCGCTACTTATAGCTATTTAGTCTTTGTATGATGTTTGTGTATTTTCATTTTTTTCCCGAATATTTTCGGAAATCATTTTTAAAGTCAAAATACTAACTCCAATTAGTGAATCTGATGGAATTCGTAAAATTAAAAATTAAACATGATGGATGTTGGTCAGAACTAACTAAGAATTACTCTACAGTGAAAATGATCGCTTTGACTACACAGCGCGAGTCAGATACATGTTCTACAATCTTAAAAATAACTGGTGATCCTACTGAAATTCGTGGTTTATTGCAGGAACTTCGAGAACATGCAGATATCGGTGACTTCCAGTTAAAAGAAATAAGTAAAGAGGCAATAATTCGTCTCGTTTGTTTATGCACCCCTATTATCGATTTAATACAAAATTTTGCCTACATCAAGCCAGATAGCGTTGTTTACAAAGACGGTTTCGAATACTGGGAAGTGATGCCATTCTCAAAGGAATCAAGCAATGAATTAATCAATGAACTAAAAAATCATCACGATTTTGAAATAATTGGGGTAGGAAAATCGGAAATAACGTCCCTGACGAAAAGACAAAAGGAGATTGTTCAAACTGCCTTTGAACTAGGATATTATGATTTTCCTCGAAAAATAACTTTGACACAATTAAGTGAAAAACTGAATATGTCAGTATCAACACTAAGCGAAATTCTTAGGACTGCACATAAGAAAATAGTACCATACGCCTTGGACGTGTTATAGAACAATAGAGTCTCCATCAGAATATGTACTTCTCGAGAGCAACTCGTTATTAATTTATGAACAGTAAGGTAATTAAGCCGATAGATTAAGGTTAGATTTTTGTTTTACAATTTCTTCAGTAATTCTTGTGTTGTGATAAGTTCGCAAGAGATATTTACCAGTTCGTCAATACTCTTACCATAGATTCCTGAAATCGCATCTTTAATAACCACTAATCTAAAATCTCTTTCACTGGCTTCATATATTGAAGCCCTAGGACAATTTGGAAAATTACAGCCTGTAAAAACCAATGTAGTTATTCCTTTCTTTATAAGGAAGTCTTCTAATGGTGTTTTATAAAACGCTCCCCATCTGGGTTTATATATCACGAATTCGTTAGATGCTAACTCTTGGATTTCCCCATTAAGTAATCTTTTTGCATCCAATTTAATTTCATTAGGCTTTAGCTCTTTGACTAATTCAGCACCTTCAGAATTTGGAGCAACTACTTTTAATCCATCTTCAACCTTCTTTTTTCTACAGATATCAACATTAGAACCATCTTCTTTGTAGAGTCTTACTATGTGGATTATTAGTTTACTCTTTTCTCTGAATCTCTTTAGAATTTTAACCATATTTGGAATTATTTCATAAGTTCCTTTAATCTCACAGATAGCTTCCTTTAGTGAGAAATCATTTTGCGTGTCAATAGTAAGCAAAGCAATATTCCCGTAATCTGGTTCCGTGTATTTATCCATAATTTAAGCAAATACCATCTTTTCAAATAAAAATTCCTACTCTTGAAAACTAGAAAGATGTGACTAATTTTATTTGGAAGCGTATGTCAACTAAATTTGTCAAAATTTATTTTTCAAAAAGTGATTTAAGGGTTTTAGCTACTATAATTACACCGAGGGAAAAATTATGAAGGCGTTTAATGAGGAACTTGAAGAAATAATTATACAGGCATTAGGTCATGAAGTTAGACGCACTATCCTTAAAATAATTGCGTCGAGCGAAACTGGCGCATTATATACTGATTTGATGACCGAACTTGGTCTTCCGACAGGCAAATTAAATTACCATCTTGGAAAACTTGAGGGACTAGTTGAAAAAAATAAAGAACGAAGATATGTTTTAACACCTCTTGGAAAACAGGCAATGAGTGTGCTTAACTCAATTACACAAAATATCAGTTCGGACCACGAGAAATATGTGAAGACTGCTCAATTTGCTCAAAAAAGCACCCTTCATCCAATCCTAAAATCGCTCATATATATTGGTATTGCATGTATTTCATTAGTTCTTTTCGTATGGAGTTTTATAACTTACATAGTCCTAACAGAGGGCGCTCCTTTTATCATATATATTCTCTTGCCCATATTAATTGCACTAGGGATTGTTGTGCTGGGTTGGTTAGTCTATGCTCTTAAAAAAACACCACAGTTCCTTAAGCGATTTGAGAAAAGATGGTTAGGCTAGACGAATTAAATACAAGGTGCAGAGTACCTTTCGAGCGGATTCTAGAAGATAGTTCTTTTCTTGTATTCGAGATACTCATTTCCGAACTTTTTTTCCAAATCCTTTTCTTCCATATATTTCCAGATCAATATAATCGGAATCCAAATTATCGCAGAAAGCAAAGTTAAAAGACTTTTTGCCACAAGTGGAAATCCGATATGTAGGAGCATAATACCAACGTACATAGGATTTCTAAGTTTAGAATATATTCCGTCAGTGACAAGATAATCTAGCTCTCTGAATCCTCTTTTTGATTTGGCGGATACTACAAACAACACCAAGCCTGGTATTCCTATTGCTAGACCGAGTGGCACAGCGATATAATCAGTTATTTCAATTCTAATTGGATCGAAAAAAAACATCAAAGCCCATCCAACGTATCCAATGAAAATAATTATTGTCAGGACAATCTCAAACATCTTTGATTGTCCAAAGCTATACCCTTTGTATTCAAAGAAATGAGATATTGTATGCAAAACGTATCCTGTTAAACATAGTATAAATGCAATTAAGAAAATTTGATTCATATTAGCAGACGTAGTTTTTTACGTATATATATGATTACTTAAAAGATTCTGGAGAAAAATAATTTCCGTAGAATGAATTAACTTTTAGTAAAAAAAACCTAAAATTAAAATTAAAAGTATATTGCTGCTTATGTTTCTTGGAGCGCACGATCATAACTTTTTCTCACAAAAGGCAAAATTTGATCCAAATCTTTTTTGTTATTGCCCTATCTCTTGTTTCATCTCGTTGACGAGTGTTTCTCGTTCGTCTTTTGAAAGGTCATAAAAACTCAATCATATCACTAAACTATCTATCTTCTAAGGTGGATAAACTTTCTGGCCTTCTCTTTAGCTCGTTCTTTTGAGATATTCATTTGTCTTGCTAGAATACTAGCCACCACTTCAATCATTTGTTCCGTTGTAAGCTCAGGATGTGTCAACTTTCCATTCTGAAAGCATAATTGACAATAATCACTGTTCTTGCTGCCATTAGCGTTTGTCCCAAAATCTTCTGTCTTCTCGATTGGCTTCCCACAACAATGGCAAAAGAATCCTTTTGACAATCTTAATACCACTGGTTTCTCATTTCATATGCTATGATTC
>JBHLOP010000134.1:0-2314 GCA_048940375.1 Promethearchaeota archaeon
TCTCTGGGCTAAATCAAGTTTACTGAATGTAGACGTGACCAAGTACTCTGTATGCTCCTTCTTCTTAACATTTCACGGATTTGAAAGTACGCGGTTGTTTCTTTCTCAATCAATCGCCAAGGTGGTAAGTACAATCTTTCACCCTCGCTCTCTTTTCGCGTTTTTGTTAATGTTTGTCTAATAATTTCGGTGTAATTATTTATCCGTTCTCTTTCTTCTTCTATTGAGAATACAAAATCTTGGTTGGTTGCCTCTTCGACTTCCTTTTGGAGTGTTTCAGCCTTACTCACATCAATTTCTAACATTTTGTTGGCCATATTTTTATATTCCGAGAGTAAATTTTCAAGTGTCTCTTTTTTGGCTAGATTTATACCCAGCGAACGAAGATGATCATGTAAGGTCATAATAATCTGCTTTGACATTTGAATTATGCCTGCTGAAGATTGTCCTATATGTTGAAAAAGTCCAAGATCAATTTGTGCAAGAGGAATAATGCCTACCATATCACACAATTGTAATAGAGTTGAAACTTCGATTCCATAATGATATGGAATTCGCAACATTTCGAGGATCTCTCGTGATAGAGCTACTTCACCAGATAATGGATATCTAAATGTTTCAACTCCGTCACATATCTCAAAATCCTTTACCATCACTTTCATTAGTGGCTTTATTAGAAGACGAGTGACTCTTCCTCCGAGTTTTATTTCCTTTTTACTGCCTAATCGTGTTGTCAATCGCTGATAATATGCCTTTACATATCTAATCGCTGAATCTCTCAATGTTCTTGTGTAAATTATTGGATGACAAAGGGCAACAACGAACTCCTTTTTAAATTCCTTTATATCCGAATCAACAAAGCATATTATATCTCCCGAGGTAATTGGAATTGATAACCAGATTCCTGCTCCCTTCCCGGGAGGGACCCCAAACCTGCCTGCAATATTGAAGGCGCCATATCTCGCAAGAACTTTACCCATATTCTCGTCGAACTGATTAACAACCTTTAAAACAAAATCAAAAAAGCCCTTCTGCGCTTTTATTCGTTCGCTGGTATAATTTTTTAGCAATTTAATTTGTTCTTTGAATAGCCCTAATTCTTCATACGCAGTTGCAACAACTTTTTCGAGAACTGTATATGAAGGCTCCCCTTGTTCAGTTCTCAACCCATCAATCACAATTATTTCGTCCAAATATCCAAGATCTACAAGTTTGCTACATTCTGATAAAACTTCACCAAGAACTTTGATTTCTAGTTTTCGTGTCTCCTCATCTTCTATATCAATCTTTGTAGGAATTATTAAGCTTATACTGAGCGGTCTATTGAGATTAGCTTCATCTAAAACCAAAGTATTTAACTTTAGAGAAACAGCCTCCTCAAGCGATATCTCATTATAGCTGCCGAGATCCAGAACTCGTTTTTTCCATTCTAATGTAGTATCTAACAATCTTCTTCCCCCGAAAAAATTGTTTTCGTCTTTACCTTGTTGAATAATGAATTTTCTCAATTTATGAGGAGGTCGCAAAAGGACTGAATTGAATTCTTCAGACTTTCTGTGGCGCTAGTTTAAATTGGATCTATTTGCCGCAAAGAGTGTGTAAATCTGCGCCATTTCATATGCCTGAGTTATCACAAATATCATCGACTTATACAACAACGCATGCTTCTATTAGGAAGTGTTCTTTTTAAATCTTATCAAGGCTTATGTTGCGAGAATTATTCATAAAATTGGAGTGATAAGAAAACGAGAGAACATGATTAATAAGATGTTCAAAAAAAGTGAGTGGAACAGGCAGAATAGTCGCCTGTATCTATTTGACACTATTGCTTTAATTTCTGTTTATTCTTGGGATTCAAGTTCTGAAAGTCGCCTTCGAATCTCGCCAAGTTGACCTTCCAAAACTTTCAAGTTTTGCTCAAGCATTTCTCGTTCTTGAGTTGGCGGCATAGTTCCAAATTGAACTAGCGGACTAGCTCCATAGCCCCACGTTGGAGAGAATTGTGGGAAAAACGGAAATCCTGTTCTTGCTTGATACGGTTCACTATATCCATAAGGCATACCATATCCATAAGGAGAACCGTATTCATAAGGCATACCATATCCATAGGAATAGGGGAATCTCCACCATCCTCTAGGCAGCCAAGGGAAAAATCTGCAGGACCAATAAGGGTTTGGACCATATCCTAAACCAAATCCAAGCCCTGGACCGAATCCTAGTCCTCTACCAAACCCTCTGCCGCCTCGTCCACCCCACCACATTTTTATACCTCCTTATCAAGTTCTGCTAATCTTTTGCGAACGGCATCTATTTG
>JBHLOP010000134.1:2414-5797 GCA_048940375.1 Promethearchaeota archaeon
GTTGTGTAAGCATCTGTTTTTCTTGATCTGCTGGAACTGTCCCTGGCTGGAAAGGTACTTGAGGCATCATTCCAGGAGTTGGTACAGTTGTTGGTTGCCCTGATTGAAGATATGACATGAATTGAGGCATTAATCCACTTTGCATAATCCATTGTGCTGTTGGCGGCAATCCAGTTGGAGATCTACCTAACCACCCCGGAGAGAAACCAAAACGCATCCATCCAGGAAGTCCAGTCATTTGATACATCCAACGATAACGTCCTCTACCACCTCTGCCACCTTGACCATATGCCATTTTCTATTCACCTCAAAAAATTTTTAAATAAAAAGATCTTACTAATTATATGCATATGCACAAAAATAATTTAAATCTTTCTATTGTTAGAGAAAACTTTTTCAATTAATATGGCTGATAATTTGTTAAAATATTATATTGGAATAGTTCATAATTTTGTGCATAATTATGACTTAATCAAAGAGGGTTAAAAATGAGAATAAGTGTTCCAAGCATGGGAAATAAAGGTTTAAATGATGAAGTTAGTGCTCATTTTGGACGAGCACCCTACTTTATAATTTGGGACTCAGAAACGGATAAAGTTGAGATTGTGCAAAATACAAGCCAGCATATGGGAGGAATTGGCTACCCTCCAGAGCTTATGCATACAAATAGAGTAGACATTATGCTATGCTCTGGACTAGGTCCACGTGCAGTTCAAATGTTTGAACAACTTGGAATTAGGGTTTACGTTGGCGCAATGGGGACAGTTAAAACCACAATAGACGCGTGGAAAAATGGTACATTACAGGAAGCCACTGATGAGACTGTTTGCAAAGAACATAGACATTAAATGCGCTAAGAGTTCTTTTAGATCCTCAATTTGAATTTATTTAAGTGGAAAGCTCGTTTAGGTGGCCTGAAGTGACAAAAGAATCTGATATTAGCAAGATTCGTAATACGGCAATAATAGGTACTGTTGTAAACATCTTTCTCTCTTTTATTAAATTTTTAGCGGGATCTATTACAGCAAGCATCTCTCTTATCGCTGATGGAATCAATTCTTTGTCAGATGTCTTCCCATCTCTCGCTGTGGCAGTTGGAATTAAAATTTCGGAACGTCCACCTACTGAGGAATTTCCCTATGGATTCCATAAAATCGAAAATTTTGTTAGTTTATTTATCTCCCTCGCTATTTTTTATGGCGCTTATGAAATGATAACAGAGTCTATTGATCGTTTTGGGGATGTCCAGGTAATAGAAAACCCAATAGTTGGAGTTATTACTGCAATTGTTTCTATTGTCACACTACTCATTATTTCTAATTATAAAATCAAAATCGGCAAACAAAAAAACTCTCCAAGTTTAACTGCTGATGGCGAACATAGCCGTGTAGATGTTTTTGCCTCGTTGGCTGTGCTAATTGGTGTTTCCGGATCCTTTTTTGGATTATATATTATGGATGCCATCGCTGCAATTATAGCAGCCGTTTTTGTAATTAGAGCTGGCTACGAGACATTTAAGGCCTCCACAAAAGTGTTACTTGATGCTTCTATTCCTTATGACGCCCGAGAGCAGATAAAAGAAATCACCCTAGAAACTTCTGGTGTCAAAAATGTACAGTGGATACGTGCACGAGGTTCTGGAAAATATTTCTTCGCTGAATTGAAGATTGAGACCGATCCACATATTGATTTAGAAAAAGCAAATCTCCTTGTTGAGAAACTTAAAACTCGTATCAGAAACCAAATAGAAAATATTGACAATGTTCTCATTTTGCTAGAACCAGAAAAAAGAGAATTCATACGTATCGCTGTTCCCATAACTGAAGATAAAGATTTGGAGTCACCAATCTTCCCTCGTTTCGGAGAAGCCAAATATTTTGCAATTGTCGATACAAACGTGAAAGATAAAAATTTGTCAGAATTGAAGGTATTGGAAAACCCCTTCAGAGAAGAGGCTAAAAGAAAGGGAATTATGGTCGCAGAGTGGTTAGGCGAGCAACAAGTCAACAAAGTTTTTGTAAAAGAAACTTTAAAGAAAGGTCCAATGTACACCTTCGATAGTTTTTACATTCAAGTTATTGAGACAAAAAATGAGCTACTTAAGGACCTTATTTCAGAAATAGGCGAAAAAAAGGTATCCTGAAAAATTCTGGTAATTTAAATGAGATTTAGGTGTTTGAATTAGAAATGGAGAAAAATAGGATAAATAAAATTGAAGAAGAATACCTAAAAACCATTTACCAACTTGTACAAAAGAAAGGTAAAGCAAGGGTTTCTGAAATTGCGAAGAAATTATCTATTCAGCCAGCTAGTGTGACAGAAATGATTCAAAAGTTATACAAAAAAGGATTCGTCTTATATGAGCGTTACAATCCTATAACATTAACGCTAGATGGTGAGGTTTTAGCAAAAACTGTAGTCAAAAGGCATGAAGTATTGAAAGAATTCTTACAAAGAGTTCTTGGAATCGACAAAGAAATTGCAGCAAAAGATGCATGCAAGATGGAACATGTGATTCATCCTGAAACTATGACTCAGCTTATGCATTTTTTAAAATTCATTCGAAGGACTCCAAATTGTATGAACTGGCAGAATTTAGACTAATAGACTTCAAAAATTTAATAAATGGAAGTATCATTTAAAAGCAATCTCTGTTTAGGACTTGAAACATCATGATCACCTTAAATTGAAATTCTGGAGGTGTTGATGGACATGATCGAACGAATTGTAGTTAGCTCGCAAGGTCAAGGCGGATTAAACGATATGGTTTCACCCATGTTCGGACGTTGTCCTGTCTATACTTTCATAGATGTTGATTCAGAGCAAAAGGAAATCAAAGAAGTAACCACGCAGAATAATCCTGCAATGCAAGCGTTTGGAGGCGCAGGCATTCAGGCGGCCCAATTGGTAGGCAATATGGGTACTAAGGCAGTGTTAACAGGAAACGTGGGACCTAATGCCTTTGTTGCCCTCCAACAACTGGGTATAGAAATTTATACAGGAGTATTTGGTATAACGGTACAAGAAGCAATCAATCAATATCTTGCAGGAAAATTAACACCTGTCACAGCCCCTACTGCCCCAATGCATGCAGGCATGGGCATGGGTCGAGGTATGGGCATGGGTCGAGGTATGGGCATGGGTCGAGGTATGGGCATGGGTCGAGGTATGGGCATGGGAATGGGTCAGCCTGGTGTCCCTATGGTTAGCCCTCCACCTTCGCCACCTATGAGTAGAGAAGAAGAGATCAGATTTCTCAAAGACCACCTAAAAGGAATCGAAGAAGAAATTAGTCTCTTAAAGGCTCGTCTTGAAAAGTTAAAACCAGAGGATAAATGAGACTGACCTTTTTCGATTATTTTCTTTTTTTTCATCCGATTCTT